>QNYP01000037.1 GCA_003978675.1 Hydrogenothermus sp. | reverse complement strand
TTTTATCTAGTATCATATCCAATCCCTCATACTAATTTTGTATTGATAGATTTAATTAATAGTGCTATAAAGCCGATACTTATAAATACAAGGATGTATGAGGGATTGGATATGATACTAGATAAAAAAGTAATTGTTAGAAAAACGGGAATAACAAATGTTAAAGAAATAAAGAAAATATTAGAAATTGAAGGATATGATTCTATTTACAGTTGGACTGACTCTCCGGGAACAGAATATGATTGGCATACTCATACATATAGAGAAGTTAGATGGGTTTATAAAGGTAAAGTTATTATTGGATACGAAGGTGGAGAGGTTATTTTAGAACCGGGAGATATGCTTGAAATAGAAGCCGGGACTAGACACTGGGCTAAAACAGAGGAAGGAGTAAGTTATATTTGTGGAAGTAAAGAGTATCCTTCATTGTAAATAAGATTATACTTTGGATAAATAAAAAAAAGGGAGAAACCTCCCTTTATATTTCACATATTAAGTTTCAGGAAATTTTTTATAAAAATCATTTAATCTTTCATAATAATGGGCAACTATAAATAAAGTTTCCTCATCAAAAGGTTTTGCTATAAATTGAGCACCTACAGGTAAATTACCTATAAACCCACAAGGAACACTTATTGCTGGAACTGTTGCCATATTAACTGATACTGTAAATATATCTGATAAATACATCTGTATAGGGTCGTTTGATTTTTCTCCAATTTTAAATGCTACATCTGGAGTTGTTGGAGTGAGTAAAACATCTACTCCTTCAAACGCTTTCATAAATTCCTGATAAATTAATGTTCTGACTTTTTGAGCTTTAAGATAATAAGCATCGTAATATCCAGAAGATAAAGCATAAGTTCCTATCATAATTCTTCTTTTTACTTCTGCTCCAAACCCTTCATCTCTTGTTTTTTGATACATATCTTCTAAATCTTTGTAATCTTTTGCTCTGTATCCGTATCTAACTCCATCAAATCTTGCAAGGTTAGAAGATGCCTCAGATGGAGCAATTATGTAATATGCTTCTATTGCATATTTTGCAGTAGGAAGTGATACAGAAACTAATTTTGCTCCTTCTTTTTCAAGTTGCTGTGCTACATTTAAAACCATATCTTTAATTTGTGGATTTAACCCTTCAGAGAAAAATTCTTCTGGAAGACCTATTCTTAATCCTTTAATATCTTTTCCTATTGCTTTTGTGAAATCTGGAACTTCTCTTTTTACAGATGTACTATCTTTTGGGTCATTCCCACTTATTATGTTTAATAAAATTGCACTGTCTTCAACTGTTCTTGTAATTGGACCAATCTGGTCTAATGAAGATGCAAATGCTACAAGTCCATATCTTGATACCCTTCCATATGTTGGCTTTAGCCCAACTACTCCACAAAATGCTGCAGGTTGTCTAATAGAACCTCCTGTATCAGAGCCAAGTGATGCTGGCACTATACCTGCTCCAACTGCTGACGCAGAACCTCCAGAAGAACCACCGGGAACCCTTTCTATATCCCACGGATTTTTAGTTGTAAAAAATGCTGAATTTTCAGTAGATGAGCCCATTGCAAACTCATCCATATTTGTTTTTCCTGCTATTATATAACCTGCACTTTTTAATTTTTCTATAACTGTTGCATCAAATGGAGGAACATAATTTTCTAACATTTTAGAAGAGCATGTAGTCCTTATACCTTTTGTTGAAATATTATCTTTTATTGCAATCGGAATTCCAAAAACTAAAGGAACTTCATCTAGTTTTGTAAGTTCTTCATCTTTTTGTTTTGCCTCTTCTAATGCTTTTTCTGATAAATCAGAAACATAGCTACTTATTTTAGGTTCAAACTCTTCTTTTCTTTTTATAAAACTTTCAACTATTTCCGAAGGTTTTACTTCCTTTTTAGCTATTAAATCTGATAATTCCTTTAAGCTTCTTTTCCACAACTCCATCTTCTTACCTCTGGATAATTTCTTCTAATTGTTTTATTTGTTTTTCTACCGCTTTTAAAATTTCTTCTTGATTTTCTACAGTTTCCTCTTCTGCTTTTTTTATAGTTTGTCTTATAGATTGAATGACTGTAGAAATTTTTTGTTTTACATTTTCTTTAAGCTCTAAATTTTCTATTTTTAGTTCTATTTCCACAAGCTTATCTTTTATTTTTTCTCTATTTTGATAAAGAATATATCCTGTCAATGCCCCTGCTATAAAACCAAGTATAAAATTTTTCAATTTACCTCCTCCAAAGGGGTTTTTCATATGGAAAAACATTTTAAAACTAAAAATTAGTTTCATTTTTTCTTCTTTCTTTTAAATATTGAAAATATACTAAGTATTGATGTTGTATTTTCCAAATTTTCAACAATTTGGTGAACTTTTGGTGAAATTATCTTATAATCCAATTTTAACTCAAGAAGTAATTCTTTTAATGTTTTAAATATTCCAAATAGAACAAGGAAAATCCCCACCATTCCTGCGGTTATAATTATCATACATAAAGCAATTATACCAAGAAAAAAGGTAGTAAGCCCCTCCATAAAAATCTCCTATCCTATAAATCTCTTTTCTATTTTAGCACCTTTTTCCAATGTATTTCCTACTGTGCAACCTCTTTTTCCTATCTCCATAACTCTTGCTATTTGGTCTTCTGTTAAATCTGATTTAAAAGAAACATTTAAAGTAATTGTTTCGTATCTATTTTCTGATTCGTGTTTTTTACCTTTTACTTCGATCTTTAAATCTTCTATTTTGTATCCTTTGTGATTTGTATATGCTTGAACAGTTATTCCAAAACAATATCCAAGAGATAAAAGCATTAAGTCTGTAGCTTTTACTTTCATCTTTGATACATCAATTTTGTCTGCTTCTTCAGAATTTAAAGCATCAGCAAGCCATTTTTCATCTTCAAATGACAAGTTTACTTGTCTTTGTTCTATTTCCTTTTTTGCCAAGTTTTTAACCTCCTATTTTGTTAACTAATTAATTGTATCACTTGATTAATATCAGAAACAGGCTCTTTGCAGGCAAAGTTTTCACATATATATACTTTTATTTCATCTTCCTCTGGCAAAGAGCTTATAAATTCTGAGATTTGAGATAAATAGTTATCCTTGTATCCTAATACTTTAAATGGTTGATAAACCGTTTCTAACTTTCTCCTATATTCTGTTGCTAATTCTTTTTGCCCTACAAAAATTATTTCTTTAGAAAATAGCATATTCATAAATCCTATTAAAAACATTGTATGTCCATAAGGGGCTAAATTTATTTCACTGTAAAATTCTCTTTCTGTTTCTTCTGCTAAAGTTTTATATTTTTCATTTGAAGTTAGTTTATAAAGGAAAACAAGGTTATTATACATAATTGAATTACCAGATGGATATGCTCCATCGTAAACTTCCTTTTGACGAACTGGAACATCTTTATTATTTTCTGATGTAAAATAAAATCCACCTGAAGATTTATCATAAAACAGCTCAACTGCTTTTTCTGTTAACTGGGTAGCAGTTTTTAAATATTTTTCATCAAAATCTATCTGATAAAGCTCAAGTAGCGCATAAATAGTAAATGCATAATCATCTAAATTTCCTTCAAATGAGACTTCACCATCTTTATATCTGTGGTATAAGATACCATTTTTAAGCATATTCTTAAGTATAAAATACATAGCTTTTTTAGCTGTTTTTATATATTCATCATTATTAAAAACAATTCCTGCTTGTGCTAAAGCCTTAATAAATAGTCCATTCCAATCTGTTAAGATTTTTGTATCTTTTAAAGGTCTAATTCTACTTTTTCTCGCTTCAAAAAATTTTTTGAGGCTATTTTCATAAATTCCCTTTAATTTTTCTTCTGGAATATTTAATTCTTTTGATAAATTCTCCCAATCTTTTGAAATATGTATTATATTTCTGTATGAAAGTTCTCTTGTTGCCTCTTCTAAATAGTTTCCTTCTGGTTTTATGTTTGAGATTTTTGCAAATACTTCAAAATCTTCTCCTAATATTTCTTTTAGTTCATCATATTCCCATGTGTAAAATTTTCCTTCTTCTCCTTCACTGTCTGCATCCTCTGCTGAATAAAATGCCCCTTCTTTACTCAACATATCTCTAAAAATGTATTCAACGATTTGGTTGGCTATTTTTTTGTATTCTTCTTTTTTTGTTATCTGGTAAGCCTCAGTATAAGCCATCAAAAGCATTGCTTGGTCATAAAGCATTTTTTCAAAATGAGGAAGTAGCCATCTTTCGTCAGTAGAGTATCTATGAAATCCATAACCTACATGGTCGTAAATTCCACCTTTTGCCATTTCCTTTAATGTTTTTTCTACCATATATAAAGCTCTGTCTTCTTTATAAATTTTGTAATGTCTAAGTAAAAACAACAAGTTATGCGGTGAAGGGAATTTTGGTGGATTATTAAAGCCTCCATATTTCTCATCAAAGTTTGAAGAAAAAAATGCAAATACTCCTTTTAATATACTTTCTGTAAGATTAGATTTTTTAAGTTTTGTTTCTATTTCTTCTTTTACATAGTCTAAAATTTTGTTTGCCCTATTTAACAAGTTTTTTCTATCTTCTTCCCAAAGTTTTTTTATTTGAGGAATTAAATCTTTCATTCCAATAACGCCATATCTACTTTCCTTTGGAAAGTATGTTCCAACAAAAAATGGCTTTTTATCAGGAGTCATAATAACTGTTAAAGGCCATCCTCCTCTACCTGTCATCATAGTACAGACTTTCATATAAAATTGGTCTATATCTGGTCTTTCTTCTCTGTCTACCTTTATGTTTACGAATGTTTCATTCATCATTTTTGCAATTTCTTCATTTTCAAAACTTTCTTTTTCCATAACATGGCACCAGTGGCAAGTTGAATATCCAATGGAAAGGAAAATTGGTTTATCTTCCTTTCTTGCCTTTTCAAAAGCTTCTTCACACCAAGGATACCAATCTACAGGGTTATATGCATGTTGTTGTAAATATGGACTTTTTTCATTTATAAGTCTATTTGGTTTTCTTTGAGATGACATAATATTTCCTCGTGAAAATTTACTTGGTATTAGAAAGTATAGCTTTTAGACAGCTTGATTTTGTATAAGAGGGGTCATAAAAAATAAAAAAGGGCTAAAAAGCCCTTAAATTTTTATTCTGCAGATTCTTTAGATACAGAAGCATAGTTTGGAGAGTAAGAAGGCATCCAACCTTCCCATGCTTTTGCTCTTGGAGTATCGTAATCTGGCCATATTTGTTGGTCTTGTCTCCATTTAGATTTTTCATCAAATTTTTCTTTTCCTCTTCTTGCGATAAAATCATCTGCAATTCTAGATAATTCTTCCTTATTTAAAACCCAACTTTTTCTGGTATAAGAAGATAAATCATAAATGTCTGTATGAATAATACAATCTGTTGGACAAGCTTGTGTACATAATCCACAGAACATACATTTTGATAAATCCATATCAAACACTGCTAAAACTTTTAGTCCATGATGAGGGTGATCTTCTGGAACTTGTAATTTTTCTGCCTTTATCGTAAATAACTCTGGAACTGGACAAGCAGCCTGACAGAACTTGCAAGCAATACATCTTGTTTCTCCTACTTCAGGGGGTTTAATTTTTAGCTTTTTTACCCAACTATTAAAATCATCTGCCTCTGTTCCATCAACATTTCTAAGACCATGAACTCCTCTAAATCTAATTGTTGGAACTGAAACTTCGTATGGAAAATCTACGGTAATAGTCTTTTTGAAAAGGTGTTTTATAGTAGTCTTTAAACCTTTCATAAAATCTAAGAAAAATATTTTTTCTATAAGACTTTGAGGTTTTACATTTCTATTTAATCCAACTTTTACTATGCCCATTCTTTTACCTCCTCTAATTTAAGCCTTTCCTTTATCTTTTTTCAAAATTAAAAATAAGCCAAATCCTAAGATAACTAACAGTGAAGGTAAAACGTATAGTAAATATCTTATTTCATATTCACTCATTTTTATCACCTGCCTTTTTTAATAAAATATAGGCAAAAAACAATAGAAAAAGAACTATTCCTGCAAATATTAACCCTATCAATGGGTTAAACTGCCTTTCTAAAATGGGCTTTATAAATACAAAAACAACTACCGCAACACTTATATTTAAGAAAATTTTCCCAAACTCTTCATAAACCTTATTCATTTATCTGTCTGTTTCACCAACAACTGGGTCAATTGTAGAAAGTAGCGTTATAGCATCTGCTATAGGTCTTCCAATAATTGCTTTTGTAAATACTTGTAGGTTATAAAATGCACCAGAGCGAATTCTAACTCTGTAAGGTTTTATAGATGCCTTTTTGTTATATATATAAAATCCTAATTCTCCTCTCGGATTATCTGTAGACGCGTAAACTTCTCCTTCAGGAAGTTTTAAACCTCTACCATCTATAGAAAGCTTTAACTTTTTAGGGTCTTCTGGTTCTAAGAAATATGGGTCTTCTGGTGTAAAATCATTTCTTAGTTTTTCTATACACTGCTGAATTATTTTTGCACTTTGTCTCATTTCTTCCATTCTAACAAGATATCTATCATATGAATCTCCAACTTCCCCTATTGGTATATCAAAATCTACTTCTCCATAAGCATCGTATTTATCTATTTTCCTTAAATCATAAGCAACTCCTGAAGCTCTAGCAACAGCACCTGTTAAACCATAATCATAAACATCTTGCTCTGTTAACACACAAACATCTTTATTTCTCTTTAGCCAAATTCTGTTTCTTGTTAAAAGTGTTTCATAGTCATTAATTCTTTGAGGGAAATCTTTTATAAAGTGTTCTATTGCCTCAAGAGCTCCTGCTGGTAAATCTGCAAAAACACCACCTATTCTAAAGTAGTTTATTGTAAATCTTGCACCTGTAATTCCTTCAAATATATCCATTATTTTTTCTCTTTCTCTAAATGTATAAAGGAACATTGTTAAAGCACCAAGGTCTAGAGCATAAGTTCCAAGCCAAAGAAGGTGTGAATTTATTCTAGAAAGTTCTGCCATTAATGTTCTTATCCATTTTGCTTTTGGAGGAACTTTTTCATGAATGCCAAGCATTTTTTCAGCTGAAACTACATAAGCATGGTTTTCATTTATTGAAGCAATATAATCCATTCTATCTGTGTATGGAATAAACTGTTGGTATCCAATATTTTCTGCGATTTTTTCAACACCTCTATGAAGCTGTCCAATGATGATATCGCATTGCTGGACATATTCTCCATCTAGGTCAAATAAAAACCATATTGTTCCGTGAGTTCCTGGATGTAATGGTCCCCAGTTTAATACTATTTGTGATTGTTTATGGGGCATTCTTGCCTTTTGGGTTCTTTCTAAGTCTTCAAGAGTTGGTAGTGCTGTATGCATTCTTGAGTAGTTAAATAGACCTTCTAACTGGTCTTGTCTTTCTACTTCGTTCAAAGAAGGTAATTCTGTATCCTCTATACCTCTTATTGGAAAATCTTTTCTTAATGGATGGTATGGATATCCTTCCCACATAAACATTCTAACAAGGTTTTCATGTCCCTCATACCTAACGCCAAACATATCCCAGGCTTCTCTCTCTGCCCACTTTGCAGCCGGCCATAAATCTATTAATGAAGGAAGAGTTTCTTCTGTAGCCCAGCTTTTTACAATTATTCTTTCTTGATGTTCTGGGGAATATAAAATTAATACTCCTTGAAATCTTGGGTCTTCTTTTTCCCCATGGTCTATTACTGTCCAGTCTATAAACATTTTAAAAGAATAATCAGGGTCTTCTTTCAAAAATCTTAAAAAGTCTATTAATTTTTCTTTAGGAACATCTATATAAACATATCCGGTTTTAGATTCATTAACTGTGATATAATCAAATTTACTTTCTAGACCTTTTGCTTTTTCAAGACTAATCCAGGACATTACTCTCTCCCTTCTTAAATTTTTAAAACGCTGTTATAAAATTCTACTAAATTTTTATATCAAATGCATCCCTTACACTACCAAGGATATCATAAACTCCTTTATAATCCCCCAAACATATATTGTCTTTCTCTAACATATACCACTGGTCTAAAGTTATGGGCTTTCCAAAAATAGAGCCTATTAATGAAATTGGAAATAAAAAGTTTCTATTTACTTCGAAAACTGGTCTCTTTATATTTAACAATTTTAAAGCAAATTCAAACAAATCCTTGTAAGAAACTATCTTTTTTCCACAAAGTTCAAAAATTTGATTCTTTTCATCAAAACTTAATACTTGAATAAAACTCTCTACAACATCATTTATATGAACAGGCTGAACTTTTCCCCTAGGAGCTATAAAAATTGGGAAAATCTTACTTAAAAATTTAAGGTCTTCAAATAGTTTTTGCCCTTTACCTAAAATCATAGATGGTCTAAATATAAAGTAAGTTAACCCACTTTCTATTATGTATTTCTCTGCAAGTGCTTTTGTTTTTTTGTATCTACTTTTTGAGTTTAAATCTGCTCCTAATGCTGACATTTGGACAAACAAACTTA
The DNA here is from genome assembly GCA_003978675.1 of Hydrogenothermus sp. Classification (GTDB taxonomy): domain Bacteria; phylum Aquificota; class Aquificia; order Aquificales; family Hydrogenothermaceae; genus Hydrogenothermus. Next base: position 12,276 of record QNYP01000037.1, on the reverse strand, counting down.
CATTTGATTTTTTTGAACCATCTACTAATCTTTTTGTAAATTCAAAATGAAGTTTTTCAAAAGTTGCATTTCTTTCTGGAATTTCTGTTAGTATCCCTAGTAAATTTATAACTACATCTGGATTGGACTGAATAACTATTTTTTCTAAATCTTCGTTAAAAGGAAGGATTTTTACACTTGGATTATCATAAAAATTCTTTAGCTTATTTTTACTTCTTACAGGAAGAATAAGTTGAAAATTCTTATTTTTAGAAATTTTTTCAAGTAAATGCGAGCCTACAAAGCCTGTTGAACCTGTTATTAAAATCTTCATTTTGGCAAATACACCTCAAAAATTGAACCTTCTCCAATTTTACTTTCTACTTTTACTTTTCCTCCATGAGCTTCTGCTATATGTTTAACAATAGAAAGACCTAACCCTGTACCTCCAACATTTCTACTTCTTGATTTATCAACTCTGTAAAACCTCTCAAATATTAGAGGCAGTGCTTCTTTAGGAATTCCTATACCTGTGTCCTTAACGCTAACAACAACATATTTTCCATTTTCTTTAGAAAATACTTCAACATGTCCGTTTTCTTTATTGTATTTAATAGCATTTTCTATTAGATTTTTAAATAAAATAGAAAGTTTATTTTCATCTGCATAAATTTCTAGGTTATCTGATATTTTATTTTCAAAGGTTATATTTTTTTCTTTACAAAGATGAGCTAAATCCTCATAAATTGAGTTTATAAATCCTTTTAGTTTTATTTTTGTTTTTATTAGTTTATCTTCTTTAGACTCTAATCTGGCAATTATTAATAAATCGTTTATCAAACTGTTCATCTGGTTTATTCTTTTAAAAGCCATAGATAAAAATTTTTTCTTATGAGGACTTTCTTCCTCATCTTGAAGAGTTTCTATAATACCCTTTAAAACTGCTATTGGTGTTTTTAATTCATGGGATACATTTGAAACAAAATCTTTTTTTGCTTGTTTGTATATTTCAAATGGCGTAATATCAGTAAGATGGATAAATTTTTTTTCATCTATTTTATAAACTTTCACTAAAAATTTTCTGTCATTTATTATTATTTCTTCTCTTACGTTGTCTCTTTCATATTTATGAGAAATTATCGAGTAAAGATAATCATTTTTTATAACTTTTGAAAAATGGGCTCCTTCTGGCTCTTCAATTCCTAATATATCTTCTGCATATTTGTTTATATATCCTATTTTTCCATCTGGTTCTATTACAATTATACCTTCTTGCAGAAAATCTAAAAATTTTAAAAAGCTTTCTAAGTCTGAAACTTTTATTTTATATTTAGTTTCCATCATCTATTTCCTGATGCCTTAGCATTTTACCCTCTTTCATATAAATAACTTCTTCTGCTAAATTTGTTGCTATATCTGCAACCCTTTCTATATTTGATGCTACTGTAATTAGCCTTATTCCTATTTTTATATTTTTAGGGTCTTCTACCATATATGTATATAAATCTCTTATTATCTGTTCGTTTAATGCATCCACTTTATCATCTCTTGATATAACATCTCTTGCAAGCTCGGTGTCTAAAGTTTCCAAGCACTTAACTGCATCCCTAACCATTCCAAGTGTTATATCTGTCATAATTGGAAGGTCTATATACTCTTTTAGCTTTGGTTTTGTAATTATATGCTCTGCTTGTTCTTTTATGTTTTCTGCATGGTCTCCTATTCTTTCTAAGTCTCTGTTTACAAATAAGTCCATTACTAAGATTCTTAGATACTTTGCTTCTGGTTGAAACCTTGCAATTGTAGTTATTATTAAACTTTCATTTTCAACTTCCATTTTGTCTAGTTTTTCTTCCAACTCTGCTACAGATGATAAGTACTTTCCATCGTGCTCTATTATTGCTTTAACTGCATTCTCTAACATTGTATCTGCAATTTCTGCCATTTCTATAAGTCTATTTCTAATTTCATCAAGTTTAGGTTTTATAAGCATTCAATTTCCTCCTTAACACACTATCCAAATTTTCCTGTAATATAATCTTCTGTAAGTTTTTCCTTTGGTGATGTAAATATAATGTCTGTTTTATCAAATTCAACCAGTTTTCCAAGATACATAAATGCAGTATAATCAGAAACCCTTGCTGCTTGTTGCATATTGTGGGTCACGATTATTATAGTTACGCTATCTCTAAGCTGAACCACAAGTTCTTCTATTTTTGATGTAGATATTGGATCTAATGCTGAAGTTGGTTCATCAAACAGTAAAACTTCTGGTTCAACTGCTAAAGCTCTAGCTATTACTAATCTTTGTTGCTGTCCTCCTGATAAACCTGTTGCTGGGTCTTTTAACCTGTCTTTAACTTCTTCCCATAACGCTGCCTGTTTTAATGCTTTTTCAACCCTACCTTCAAGCTCGCTTTTGTCTTTTATTCCTCTAAGCTTTAATCCATATGCAACATTATCAAATATACTCATAGGAAAAGGTGTAGGTTTTTGAAACACCATTCCTACTTTTGTTCTAAGTTTAATAAGGTCGTAATCATCTGATAATATATTTTCCCCATCTAAAAGTATTTGTCCTTCGTATTTGTTTCCTGGGTAAAGGTCATGCATTCTATTAAAACTTCTAAGCAATGTTGTTTTACCACAACCAGATGGACCAATTAAGGCAGTAACTTTTTTCTCATAAACAGGTAATGTTATACCTTTTAAAGCTGCTTTTTCCTTATCTGGATAAGGCTGTCCTGCATACCAAAAATATAGGTTATCTACTTTTATTTTTTCTTGCATAAAACCTTTTCCTCCATAATTAAGCTGGTATATCCATAGGCATTACTATTGCTTTGTAGTTCTCACTTTCTAAAGGTTGTATTAATGTTTGGGCATTTGGGTTTGTAAATTTCATAAAAAATCTATCTTCATCTATAGCTTCAACTGCTTCTATTATGTATTTTGCATTAAAACCTATTACAAAATTTTCTCCTTCATATTCTATTTCTAACTCGTCTATTGCTTCCCCATACTCTTTTGAAAAACTTCTAAGTTCTAATATACCTGTTTTTAATGTAAATCTAATTGGTTTTGCGTCTCCTTCAACAACTGCAGAAACTCTTTTTACTGCTTCTATCAGTTCTTTTTTGTCCAAAATTACTTGAATTGTAAACTCATTTGGTATTACCTGTGTATAATCAGGAAAAGCTCCTTCAAGTAGTCTTGACATTAGTATCCATTCTTTTGTCCTAAAGAATGTGTATTGAGAAGTTGCTGCTACTTCTACATCTTCCATTCCTGTTAAAAGTTTTTTTAGCTCGTTTAAAGCCTTTTGAGGAACTACTATAGAAATTTCCCCTGCTCCTGTCTTTTCTATGGTGTATAGTGCAAGTCTATGTCCATCAGTTGCAACAACATCTATAAGATTGCTATCTTTCGTTTTAAATAAAGCCCCTTGAAGTGCATATCTGCTTTCTTCTTTTGATGATGCATACAGGGTTTTATTAATCGCATTTTGCAGGTGTGCCCCAGAAATAATAAATGCATTTTCTTCTGGAAAAGGATACATTTGTGGGAAATCTTCAGAAGCGGTAGTTGGTAGAGAATACTTTGTCTTTCCTGATTTTATTTTTAAACTATTATCTTCTAATTTTATATGGACTTTCTCACTTGGTAAAAGTCTTGCAATATCGTTTAGTTTTTTTGCATTTACACATGCAGTTCCTTCTTTTTCAACCTGTGCAAAAACAGAAACACTAACATGAACTTCTAAATCTGTTCCTTGAACTACTAATTTATCTTCTTTTGCTTCAAGCAAAAAATTAGATAAAATTGGAAGTGCTGATTTTTTTTCTGTTGCAGAAATTGCCTTTTTTAATACATCTTGAAGAGCAGATTTGTCTATAACTATTTCCATTTTTCCCCTCCAGTAACAAAAACTTCTTTTTTCCAAATAGGTGCTCTTGCTTTTACTTCATCTACAATATATCTACAAGCTGCAAAAGCTTCTTGTCTATGTCCTGCCCACACTGCTACCAAAAATGAAGGAATTCCAACAGGAACTACTCCTGTTCTATGATGAACTATAGCATGTTTAACTTTAAACTTTCCCTTTGCTTCTTCTATAATTTCTTTTATTACTTTTTCTGCCATAGATACATATGCTTCATATTCCAACTGTTTTACATTTCCATCCTCTGGAGCACTTCTTGGGATACCTAAAAATATATCTAATGCTCCGCATTCTTTATCTGAAAAACTTTTAAATACTTCATCTAAAGAATACCATTTCTCCCCAATATATATATCTGGAACCATATTTTTCTCCTCTTTGAAAAGTTAACAAATAAATTTTAGCAATTTTTTAGAAGATTTTAATGTTTTTGGGCAAAAAGTTTGTTATATTCTTTGTAGATTTTCCATACATATTTTGAGTTGTTTTTTGCTTTTGAGCCTTTGTTATAGCAGTCTATAGCTTTCCAAGTTTGTCCAAATTTGTTTATACATTGGGCTAAAACCCACGCTCCAACAAAAACATTCTGGCAAGGATTATAAAGGTCTTCTTCAGTTATTCCATACCTCTTTAAAACAGGTAGCCATCTACTGTTTATCTGCATAATACCTATGTCATATGTGCCGTTATTATTTTTGTTTATGGCTTTAGGATTGAGATTACTTTCAACTTTAGCAATAGTATATAAAAGATATGGGTTTATGTTATATCTATCTCCTGCTTCTTCAAAACAGTAATTTTTTTCATTAGCAAAACTTAACAAAATAAAACCTAAGCTAAATAAAACATATTTAGCAACTTTTACCATTTGTTAACCATTTTTGATACTCTATCTTTTCATAACAGCTAGAGCCTATAAAATCCAATATATTTGAGAACCTTTCTCTATTTATATATCCTGGAATAACTGCATATTTCTTGTAATTTTTCTCTGGGTCAAAAAATATTAAAGTTGGAAATGATTGAACTCTATAAACATATGCAAGTATCTGTTCATTCATATATTTTCTTGTTTCTGGGTCTATAACTTCTCTATCTCCATAAACATTTATTATTGCTATAGCGACATTGTTTTTTATTAATTTTTGTTTAAAATCTAAATTGTCTAAAACCTCTTTATGTAATTTTGTACAATATTGGCAAGATTCAGATTCAAAAATGAGTATTAAAAACTTTTTATTTTTCATTGCATCTTCAATAACTGGTAATGGGTCAACTTTGAATTTTTCAACTTTGTTTTCTGTTTCTTTACAACTAAAATTAATGAAAACTGCTATTATTAAAGATAATATTAACAAGTATCTCTTCATTTTCGTTGTATCCTTTAGTTTTTAATTTTAACTAATATTATTTATCTATATATCGCCAAATGCAAGATAAATTTTAGTCATATTTAGATAAAACCCTTCTTAAAATCTGAAAATATTTTTCTGGATACCAGACAAAAGCCATTGCATGAATAGTATTTTCAAAAAACACAGTATTAAAACTTTTAAATTCTTCGTATGCTTTTTTTGTATCTAAAAACAAATCAAACTCACAAAAAATTAAAAGCATATCCTTGTGATACTTTTTAATCAAAGGTCTGATGTTTAATCTAGAAATTTTAATTCCTGTCAACTTTTCTCCTAAAAATAAAGTTATATTAGCAAAGATATTTGCTAAAGGTTTGCTAAATATTTTATATGTATACAGTGCACTTTCCTTTAAAGAAATATATGGACTATCAGCTATTATAAAATCTATATCATTTGGATTTTCATTTTTTGCCAATATTGAAGCCACAGCCCCCATAGATACGGCATGGATTATAATCTTTTTAAAATTTTTCTCCTTTAAAAATTTCACAGCAGATAAAACATCTAGTCTTTCGTTATAACCTAAAGTTGTTTTTGTTTTCTCACTTTTACCATGATTTCTTAAATCTATTGCTAAAACTGAAAATCCATTTTCAAAATAAAATTTTGTTAATCTATTCATAAAACTTCTATTTTCCACTATTCCATGGACTAAAATTACTGCATTTTTAGAATTATTTTCAGCGAACCATCCTTTTATAGTTATATTATCTTTTGTTATTAAAGAAATCTCTTTTAAAGGCAAGTCTTTTACATAGTAATCAACATAAACTTTTTCCTTTTGTAATGATATTGGATTTATGTATAATTTTACTTTTTTATATGCAATAAATAAAATCAAGAAAAAAGTTAACATTACAAAAAGAAGAAAACATTTAAACATTTTTTATCTCCTAAAGAGCTTAGCCTTTACATCTAAATATACCAAAATAAGTAGAGGTAGTGCTCCTAAAACGCCCCAAAGACCAGCAATAAAAAATGTATCCTGAAAAGACCAACTTAATGCATATAAACTTTGAAGTTTATAAAGAAGAGCATTTGAAAGCTTTTCTGCTTTTTCCATATCAAAACTTTGTAAAAACATCGCTTTAAATTCTGCTAGCTTTTGAGAAATAAAGCCCGTTTCCTGCATTTGTGTTATTCCATCAAAATGCTCGTAAGAATACTTATAAAGATTATTAGTAGCTATCGCTGTTCCAAAAGAACCTCCTATAAATCTAGAGTAATGTAGTAGCCCTGTTCCTAAGGAAGTTTTTTCTCCTAAGTTCCTAAGAGCAAGAGTAGTTGCAGGAGCAAAAAACATTCCCATAGAAGTTCCAAGAGGTATTAGCATTAAAGCCCCTTTAAGGGAAGGTGTAAAATAATCTAAAGATGGTAGTATTACTAAAGCACTAAATATGTATAAAATTCCTGCCATATATAAAACATATTTTTCTCCAATTTTATCAGATAAAAGCCCTGCAATTGGTGAAAATAAAGCAATAAAAAATGCCATACCTAATATATGGATACCTGCTTCTAGTGTTGATAGCTGTTTCAAGTTTTCAAAATATATAGGTATTAAATAAAAAAGCTGATACATAGAAAATCCTAAAAGTAAAAAGTAAACTGAAAATCCAACAAAAAAGTTTTTATCTTTAAATATAGAAAAATCTATTAATGGCTTCTTAGATATAAGCTCAGAAAGTAAATAAAGAAGTAGTGCAAAAATAGAAATAATAAATAAATAAACAATTAAATCAGAATTAAACCAACCATATTGTTGTCCCTTTGATAAAAGTATTAATGTAGAAATAGTAAAAGTTGAAAGTAACCCAAAAGAAATAAAATTTAAACTTTCTTTTGCCCTTTTTAAAGATGTTTCTGGTAAGAAAAATATTGCAGATATTACAGTTAAAATTCCAAAAGGAACATTTATAAAAAACACCCATCTCCAGTCTAAATATTCTGTGATGTATCCTCCTAGAGTAGGACCAATAGATGGAGCAAAACTTACGCCAAGCCCAAAAATTCCCATTGCTATTCCTTTTTTCTCAGGTGGATAAACAGAGAATAATATTGTTTGGGAAGTTGCCATAATAAAAGCTTCTCCCACTCCCTGTAAAGCCCTTGCAGTTATCATTTCTTCTAACGAAGAAGAAACTCCACACCAAAATGAAGCTAAAGTAAAAACAGCAACTCCTAGTATATAAATTTTCCTCAAACCAAAATTCTTATCTAACCATTCAGCTAAAATAAGCATAGTAGCTGATGCCATCATATATGCAGTGATTACCCATTGAACTCCGTAATAATCTGTTTGAAGAGGAGCAGTAATTTTTGGAACAATAATATCAACAATGGTAGTATCTAAAATAGCCATAAAGGCTCCAACCATAACAATTACAGTAATAACACCTCTTTCTAAGCTTGAAATCTTTTGATATATAGGTGCTTCCATTACTTAACCTTTTTTATTTCAACTTCTCCACCAAGTCCTACTTTGAGTAAAGATATATCTCCCTTTGTTATTTTTATTCGAACTGGTATTCTTTGGGCTACCTTTGTAAATTCTCCTGCTGTAATATCCCTTGGAACTAAAGCAAATTTAGATGCAGTAGTAGGCATAATTTTTTCTACAATTCCTTCAAAAGTTTTATCTGGATAAGCATCTATTTTGATAATTGCCTTACTTCCAATTTTTAATCCATCTAATTTTGTTTCTTCAAGTAAAACATTTATGTAAAATCCTTCACTTGGAACAACAGATAAAACAGGCATTCCTGATGATACAACTTCGTTTTCTTTTTTAAATATTTTTGCAACTTTTCCATTAAATGGAGCTTTAATTTGTGTGTATTGAACTAGGTTTTGCAAATCTTGTTTATCTTTATATAAAGAATTTATTTTTTCTTGTAGTGAAACTATTTTTTTTGCCAGTTCATATTTTTGTTTCTGTTTTGTTTTTGCAAGTTTTATGTTTTCTTCAACAATTTTCAAACCTGTTTTTATTTCTTCTACTTTAGCAAGTAGGGACTGTTTTTTAGCCAATAAAACTTTTAAATTTGTTTGTATATCTTCCAGTTTTCTTTTTGGTGCAAGCTGTTTTTCTACTAAATTTTTAAATCTTTTTTCATCTTTTAGTAATTGCTGAATATTTGCATCTATTGAAGATAAGTTTGCTTGGACTGATTTTAATTTATTTTGTAGTTGCTGTTTCTTTAATTTTGAAACCTGCAAGTTTATAGAAAGCTCTTTTGTTATTCTTTCTTTTTTTATCTGGAGAGCTTTTAGCTTTTCTTTCAGAGAATTTATTTCGTGATCTAGTTTTTGAAGCTTCAGTTTATAGTCTTTATCTTCAAGCTTTACTAGAATTTGACCTTTTTTTACTTTATCTCCTTCTTTTACAAATAGTTTTTCAATTTTTCCTGCAACCCTTTTAAATGATAAGTTCGTCAAATTATCTATCTCAACAAAGACTGCATTTGTAGTTATGTAATTTAATCTGTGGTGTATCCATTTGTAAGCAATTACAGAAAAACCTATTATTAAAACTACCAAAATTACCATCCCTAATTTTTTACTCATCTTCCAAATTTCCTCCAACTGCATTTTCAAGATCAAAATATGCCTTTATAAGCTGATACTTTGCAATTTTTAGCTGTTTTTTCGCATTTGTTAAATAGCTTTCTGCATCAAGTAGATGTGTCATATCTGTTAGCTGATTCTCGTATTGCTGTTTAACAAGACCGTAATATTCTTCTGCTTCTTTTAATGCTTCTCTATAAGTTTTTAGATTTTCTTTAGCTACTAAAAATTTTTCATAAGCATTTTTTACATTTAGTTTTATTGCATTTTTAACTTCTGCAAGTTTTAAATCTAATTTTTTCTTTTGTAATTTCGTTTTTAAATATGAATGGTATGGTTTTATTCCCTGAAACTGTAAACTTGCTAAAACTGTAAATGCCACATTTCCTTTAGGGTCTAAATACGGATATTGCTCCGTATATGTATATTTAGCCTGTGCATATATTTTTGGATAGAAATTTGATTTTTCTATTTTTGATAAGTAATCAAGTTGTTTTTTCTTTGTTGAAAGAATTTTTATAATGTTTTTACTCTTCAAAGCTAGATTGTAGAGATTTTGCAAATTAAAGTTTTTATTTTCTAGGTTTAAGCTTATTTCTTCTACTTTGAAATCTTCATCTAGATGCTTATTTAAAATCAGATTTAATTTTGATTTGGCAAGTTTTAAATTAGTTTTTGCCTTTTTTATATTTGCTTCTACTTTTTTTAATCTAACTTTTGCTTCTAATAGGTCTACTTTTGTTGTTAGTCCTTCTTTTAGGTATTCTTGGGCTTGTTTTAGGTGTAATTTTATAGCTTTTTCTTGAGACTCATAAATTTCTAAAATTTCTTTTGCCTGAAGTATATCTATATAAGCAAGTTTTACTTTATGGATAATATCTGTAATTTTTTCTTTTTGGTTTAGGTTTTGGTTTTGTATATCAAGTTTTGAGATTTTTATTTTATAAACTCTTTGAAAACCTGTGAAAACGGGGTAGTTTAAGCCTATATCAAACTGGTAAAAATCCTTATTAAACTGCTTAAATTCTAAAGCTGGAATTGGTGGCATTGGTGGAATTTTTGTATATGGTGTATCTGTTAAAGTAGTATAAGAAAAATTTGCAAAAAACTGCGGTAGCCATAAGTTTTTGTCTTCTTTTAGCTGTAAATTTGCAATTTTTACATCGTAAGCAGTTTGTTTTATTTCTAAATTGTTCTTTACTACTTCATTAACTGCTTCATCTAAAGAAATTGCATATACAAAAGTTGGAAAAGCTAAAACTGTTAGTAATTTTTTCATTTTTCTTTCCTTAAAATTAGTTTTAAACCTTCTTCAAATTCTTTTATTACTTCTTCTATTGGTTTTTGGTCTCTTAAGAAGTTTATTTCAAATAATCTTTTTCCAAATCCAAGTAAAATATCTGTTAGTAATTCTTTATCCTCATAGCTTTTTAAAACATCTAAATAAAAACTTTTAAACATCTGTTCTGCTTCAAAATGTATCTTTTGAAACTTTTCATCAGTGCAAAGCAAATAGAAGAAGTAAATTTTTGCTACTTCTTTATATTCTGAAAGTAGATGGAAAACAGAACTTGCAAAATTTTTTAGTTTTTCATCTGCAGGCCAATCTCCTTTCGAAAATTTTTCTGTTTGTTGTTTTATCTTTCTTACGATTTCTTCAACTATGTAAATAAATATTTCTTCCTTGCTTTTAAAGTATAAATAAAAAGTTCCCTGTGCTACGCCTGCATCTTTAACAATATCTGAAACCTTAGTATTAAAGTATCCATTTTTAGAGAAAAGTTTTACTGCACTATTTATAAGCCGTTTTTTTGTATCTGACTGACTCATCAGTCATATAATATAACAAGAAACAAAAAAATTTGCAAGTGTACATTTTTTTTTAAACTTTGTTAAATTCTAATAAATACTTTTTAGCCACATCTGAATCATCAAAATGATAAATCTTATCTCCGATTATCTGATATGTTTCATGTCCCTTTCCTGCAATTAAAACAATATCATCAGGTTTAGCCATTTTTATAGCTTCTTTTATTGCTTCTTCTCTATCTATTATTTCTAGAGTTGTTTTTTTTATTTCCATTCCTGATTTAATATCTTCGATTATATCTTTAGGGTCTTCTGAACGTGGGTTGTCTGAAGTTAGTATTATAATATCTGCATACTCTTCTGCTATTTTTCCCATCTTTGGTCGTTTTGTTTTATCTCTATCTCCTCCAGCTCCAAAAACAATAATTATTCTATTCCTCTTTATTTTCTTTAAACTTCTTAAAATATTTTCCAGTGCATCTGGCGTATGAGCATAGTCGTTTATTACTAGAAAATCTTTTGCTGGAACAATCTCATATCTTCCTCTGATTGGTTCAAGCTTTGGTGTAGCTTCTAGTAGAAAGTTCAAATCTATCCCATAGGCAAGTAAAAATGAGAATGCCCCTGCTATGTTGTAAATATTAAAGTCTCCCCTTAATTTTGAATACAAAGAGAAATTTTTTCCAAAAATCTCAAATTCAAAAAAGCTACCTTCCATAGAAGTTTCAAAGTTTTTTATCTTAAATTCTTCGCTAAACTTCCCATAAGATATTGTTTTTATTTTATCTTTAAATTCTTTATATAACCTCAATCCATAAAAATCATCTACATTAAAAGAAAAAACAGCATTTTTATTGATTTGATATGTATATGTAAATAATTTTCTCTTTGCTTGAAAGTAATTTTCCATATTTATGTGGTAGTCTAAATGATCTTGAGTCAAATTTGTAAAAATACAACCATCAAAAATTGTCCCATAAACCCTATACTGCTCTATTGCATGGGAAGAAACTTCTGAAACCACATATTTAGCCCCTTTTTGTTTCATTAAATATAAAAGCTTTTGCCATTCTATTGCATCTGGGGTAGTTCTTCCTGCATCAAAAATCGTATCTTTAAATTTATACCATATAGTTCCTATTAACCCTGTTGGTTCTCCAAGCATAGAGAGATATTGAAGAATTAAATTAGAAGTTGTTGTTTTTCCGTTTGTTCCAGTTATTCCAAAGACTTTTAATGTCTTTGAAGGCTCGTTAAAAAATTTACTCGCTATTATAGCCTGTGTCTTCCTTGTATTTTTTGAATATAAAATGAAAATATCTAAGTTCTTTAGTTTTCTTAAATAATCTTTATCTTGAATTAATACTGCCTTTGCTCCTTTTTTAACAGCATATAAAGAAAATGTATGTCCATCTAGCTTTGTTCCTTTTATAGCAATAAATAATGAAGACACAGGCTATAATAGAGAGATATTGAAGAATTAAATTAGAAGTTGTTGTTTTTCCGTTTGTTCCAGTTATTCCAAAGACTTTTAATGTCTTTGAAGGCTCGTTAAAAAAT
>QNYP01000034.1 GCA_003978675.1 Hydrogenothermus sp. | reverse complement strand
CAATTTGCTATGAGCAAAATTGCCAGTCCCCTGGTGGCCATAGCGGAGGGGTTACACCCGGTCCCATTCCGAACCCGGCAGTTAAGCCCTCCTGCGCCTATGATACTGGCCGCGAGAGCGGTCGGGAAAGTTGGTCGCCGCCGGGGTTATTGATTTGTAAATGTAAGATCAACAATTTCTCCTTCCTATTCTTAAAAAAAGTCATAAAAAATAAATGTTATTATATACTTATGGAAATAAATCTCTTTCATGCTTTCTTTGGTAGATTTGCAGTTTTAATACCTATTCTAGCATTTTTCTTTGAAATAGCAGTGGTAATAACTCAAAAACCATTTCTAAATAAATTTTCTAGTTTTCTTATTTTATTTTCTTCAACTTTGGTTATAATCGCTAGTCTTTCCGGTTTTCAAGAATTTTCATATTTATCGTCAAAAAATGATGACAAGATGACTTTTCATATTCACTATTTACTTTCATCTTTTATAACTGTTGGATTTATTATAATTATTCTAATTAGAATTTATCTATTAAAAAAAGTAAATGAGAAACTTACCATTTTCTATATGATTTTTTTAACTGTATTAGTTATACTAAACCTTTTTAATAATGAGTATATTATTCACATATTAAGAGGAAACTAAATTTATGATATATCTTGAAAACGAATTTTGGAAAAAATTAAATTCCTACAAAAATATCTCAAAATCTCAATGGGAAGACTGGAAATGGCAGATAGCAAATAGGTTAGTTTCATTAGAGGATTTAAAAATATTTTTTAACCTTAGTGAAAGTTTAAAAAATGCATTTTTAAAAACCGCAAATATATACCATTTTGGAACAACTCCTTACTATTTCTCATTAATAAAGGAATATTCATTTGATGACCCAGTCTTTAGACAAATCTTTCCATCTTTAGAAGAAATTGATAAAAACATCCAAAAAGGTTCCTATCTTGACCCGTTCAATGAAGAAAAGTTATCCCCTGTAAAAGGGCTAACCCATAGATATCCAGACAGAGTTCTATTTAGAGCTACAAATTTCTGTAGTGTTTATTGTAGACATTGTATGAGAAAGCGCATGTTTTTAGAAGAAGAAAGAGCAAGGAGAAAAGAAGAATATGATGCTATGTTTTCTTATATCAGACAAAACAAAAACATTAAAGAGGTTCTAATTTCTGGAGGAGATCCTTTAACACTTCCTAATAAAAAGATTGAATATATAATAAAAAACTTATATGAAATAAAGCACATAGACATTATAAGAATTGGTTCTAGGGAGCTAGTTTGTAATCCTTACAGATTCTTCGATGAAGAACTTTTAGAAATTTTTGATAAATACGATAAAGTATGGATAGTTAGCCATTTTAACCATCCAAATGAAATTACCAATATTACTAAAAAAGCCGTAAAAAATATACTTTCTACAGGAACTCCCGTTTTAAATCAAACTGTTTTAATGAAAGGTATAAATGACGATAAATATATAATGGAAAACTTAATGAGAGACTTACTAAAGGTTAAAATAAAACCTTATTATTTATTTTATGCAGACCCTGTTGAAGGAACATTACATTTTAGAACTGATATAAAGAAAGGTATAGAGATAATAGAACATTTAAGAGGTAGAGTTTCTGGACTTGCTACTCCAATATATGCAGTAGATTTAGAAAATGGCCTTGGTAAAGTTCCTGTCTTTCCTAATTATGTAGTTGAGGAAAAAGAAGACTATATAATTTTTAGAAACTATGAAGGTGAAATTGTAAAACAGGCAAAATAGGAGAATGGTATGAGAGGAGAACTTTTTATAATTTCTGCTCCTGCTGGAGGTGGAAAAACCACTATTGTAAATATGCTTTTAAAAGAAATACCTAACTTAGAAAGAGTAATAACATGTACCACTAGAAAACCTCGAGAAGGTGAAAAAGATAAAGTTGATTATTTTTTCTTATCTAAAGATGAATTTGAGGAAGGTATAAAAAATGGAAAATTTCTAGAATATGCAAAAGTACATGATAATTACTATGGAACACCTAAAGATGAAATTGAGAAATTGTTAAATGAGGGAAAAGATTTGATTTTAGTTATTGATGTCCAAGGAATGAAACAAATAAAAGAAAAAATGAATATAGTTTCTATATTCATAATACCTCCATCTCTAGATGAACTTGTAAACAGAATGAGAAAAAGGGGAGAAACAGATGAAGAAATTAAAAAGAGATTAGAAACTGCAAAAAAGGAAATTCCTAATTGGAAATACTACGATTACATTGTAATAAACGATATTTTAGAAAAAGCAAAAGAGGACATAAAAAGTATAATCATATCTAGAAGATTAAAAAAAGACAGATTTCAAATAAGCAAAATAAAAGACCAAAATCTCAAGGAGCTTATGGAAAATGGAAAAAACATATAAAGTTTTAAAGATAATTTTTTTCGCTTATATTGTATTTATTGCATTTATGTCTTTTTATCCATCTCCTCCAGAAACTCCTACTTCTGATAAATTAAATCATTTTATAGCTTTCCTCATACTGGCTGTTTTATACAGAATTTCCTTTCAAGGAAGTTACTGGGCAAATTTCTTTATAGCAATCATCTATGGAGCATTCATAGAACTAGTACAATCTTTTTTACCATATAGGTATGCAGAATATGCAGATTTTGTAGCTGATGTATTTGGAACTTTGTGTGGAATGTTTTTTATATTTGTTATTGAGTTAGGAACTATAATTATAAAGGAGAATAAAAAATGATAATAGCAATAGATGGACCTGCTGGAGCTGGCAAAAGCACAATCGCAAAACTATTAGCAGAAAAATTGGATTGCACTTATATAAATACAGGAGCTATGTATAGAGCAGTAGCTTTAAAACTATTAAGAATAGGAGGGAAATTTTCACAAGAAGATATAAAAGAAATTCTAGAAAAAACCGATATTAATTTAAAGAAAGAAAAAGTACTTTTAGATGGTAAAGATATATCTGAGGATATAAAAAATGAAAAAGTTGCAAAACTTGCATCCAAAGTTGCTCAGCTTCCTATTGTCAGGCAAATTCTTGTAGAAAAGCAAAGGAAAATCGCAAAGAAAGAAAAATGTGCTGTAATGGAAGGAAGAGATATAGGAACTGTTGTTTTTCCAAATGCTACAGTCAAGATTTTTTTAACTGCAAGCCCAGAAGAAAGAGCAAAAAGAAGATTTAAGGAACTTAAAGAAAAAGGATTTCACATCCCATACGAACATTTACTTGAAAAAATAAAAGAAAGAGATAAACAAGATATGGAAAGAAAAATAGCTCCATTGAAACCAACGAAAGAACACATAATTGTGGATACAACTGGTAAAACAATAGATGAAGTTCTAGATTTAATTTTAAAAATAGTAAAAGATAAGAAAGGAGGATAAGGATGCGAAAATCTCACATAACTCCTATAGATAAGGAGGTAGAAATACCAGATAATAAATTTCTGGTATCAAAAACTGATACAAGAGGAATTATAAAATATGCAAATACTGCATTTATAGAAATCTCTGGCTATACAGAAGAGGAACTGATTGGTAGCAATCACAACATAGTTAGACATCCAGACATGCCTAGAACTGTTTTTAAACTTTTATGGGACACTATCCAAAGTGGTAAGGAATTTTGGGGATATGTAAAGAATCTATCAAAAGACGGCTCTTATTATTGGGTTTTTGCTCATGTAACTCCATCTTATGATACTTCCGGAATAAAAATAGTAGGTTTTCATTCTGATAGAAGAAAACCAAGAAAAGAATCTGTTCAAAAAATATCTCAAATATATGCAGAAATAAAAAAAGCAGAGGAACAAGGAGGATTAGAAGCTGGATTAAAAAAACTTAACGAAATTTTAGAAATGGAGGGTAAAGATTATGCCGAATTTGTCTTCTCTATCTAGAATACAATATGCAAATATTGCATCAATTATTATATTTACAATAACATTAGGTATTGAAATTTTTAAATATGGATTTGACTGGATAAGGATATTAAATCTTCTAAACTTTATTCTTGCATGGGTTATATTTATAAATGTACAATCAATAAGAAAATTAATGTCTAGAATAAGTAATATTCTTAAAAAAGCAAGTCAAGATGGATATCTAGAAGATAGAATTGTTCTCTCAAAAGAAAAAGAAGAGCTACGAGAACTTGTGGATAACATTAATGATTTCTTAGACCAAGTAGAGGTATTTCTAAGGGAACTTAAATCTCCTCTAGAATATGCATCAGAAGGCAGATTTTTCAGAAAAGTTGTAACAGATGGATTTAGAGGGACATTTAAAGTCATTGCAGAAGAGTTAAATAAACCTCTTAGAGCAATGGAAGAAAACCATAGATATTTACAAAGAATAGCTATTAATAATGAACTTAGTAAATTAGGTGGTGGAATAATTAAAGGTTTAATGCTTGTTAAAGGAGATTTATCACAAACACTAAAAAAAGCAGAAAACATAAGGAAAGCTGGAGAAGAAACTGCAAAACTATCAAATGAAAGCCTTAAAGAATTAGAGGAAATTGTAAGCAAACTAAATGAACTTATAAAACTTATAGAAGTCTCAAATGAAGTTATTACAAGATTATCAGAAAAAACTGAAAATATAAGCCAAATAGTAAATCTAATTAAAGAAATTGCAGGTCAAACCAACTTACTTGCACTAAATGCAGCTATAGAAGCTGCTAGAGCTGGTGAATATGGTAAAGGTTTTGCAGTTGTTGCTGATGAAGTTAGAAATTTAGCAGAAAGAACTGCAAAAGCTACAGAAGAAGTAAATGCTGCTATTTCTGAGCTAATAGAAGAAAGTCAAAGGACATACAGAAGTTCTCAAAAAATGACAGAATTAGCTCAGGAATCCAGTTATACAATTGAGAACTTTAAAGATGTTGTCGTAAAAGTAAACAAAGATGCAATAGCTACCCTCGCATATACAAATATAATAAATGACAAACTTTTCTTAACACTACAAAAACTAAATCACATCATTTTTAAAAACAAAGCATATAGTTCTGTTTTCCATGGAGAATTGACAGAAAAACTTCCAAATTATACAGGTTGTGAATTTGGTAAATGGTACTACTCAAAAGGAATTGAAATGTTTAAGGATTTTGACGCATTTAGAAAGATTGAAGAACCTCATAAAGAGATACATAAATATATCCTTGATGCAATCCAGTTTGTGGAAGGTAAGGACAGAGTCCTTGAATACAAAAATAGAATTATTGAGGACTTTAAAAAAGCTGAAGAAGCATCAGAAAAGCTATTTAAGTACCTCGATAAACTTTCTGAAGAGTTTGAAGAGTACGAGCTTTCAAAAATCTCTGATAGAAACCATAGCAAAGAAAAATGATATGCATATATTTTTATATTGTAAATTAATATAAAGGGGGTCTTAAATGGCTCAAATTTATGATGTAAGTGATGTTAATTTTGAGGAAATTGTAATAGAAAAATCATATGATAAACCTGTAGTTGTAGATTTTTGGGCTCCTTGGTGTGGTCCTTGTAGAGTTTTAAAACCTTTACTTGAGAAACTCGCTGATGAATATGATTATATACTTGCCAAAATAAATACTGATGAAAACCCTCATATTGCCCAAGAATTTGGAGTACAAGGAATACCTGATGTAAAACTATTTAAAGATGGAAAAGTAATAGATGGATTTGTTGGAGCATATCCGGAACCTAAACTTCGTGAATGGCTTGAAAAACATATGAAATCAAAGCTTCAACAGGAATTAGATAGAGCTAAAATACTCATTTTAGAAGGTAAAAGAGAAGAAGCAGAGGAAATATATAAAGAACTCTTAGAAAAGTACCCTCAAAACAAAGCTTTAGCAATAGAAGTTGCTAAGTTTTTCATAAATGAAGGAAAAATTGATGAAGCTATCAAAATCCTTGATACTGTTCCAGAATATCAAAAAGAGTATTATGTTCAAGCTCAAGCACTAAAAGAGCTTGCTAAGCTAAAGGATGCATGTGATAATCTAGAAGTAGAAAATGAACTTGATGAACTTTATAAAAAGGCATCTTGTTATACTGTAGACGGGAATTATGAAGAAGCTTTAAAGCTTTTCTTAGAAATACTTCAAAAAGATAAGAGTTATAGAGACGAAGCTGGTAGAAAAGCAATGATTACTATATTTAATATACTTGGTGAAAGGGATCCTCTAACAAAAGAATACAGAAAAAAACTTGCAATGGTGCTGTATTGATAAGAGGTTTTATTCTCGTTTTTCTCCTTTTTTCATTTTCTTCTTTTGCAAACAACTTACAGACTTTAAAAGAGTGGATAAAAAAACATAAAAACTTCCTTTATGTATCTTTTCAGCAAATAACCAAAATAAAAGAACTTGAAGAAGAAACATTATTTAGTGGTTTTCTATGTAAATACAAAAACTTATTAAAAATTGTTTATAAAAACAAAGAAACAGGAGAAACACAAGAAATTTTAATAAAAAATAACAAGGCTTACATATATTCTCAAACTGACAACACCTTAATCATTACAAAAGTTGATAATTCTTTATTTATCTACAAATTGTTTAAGGAAATCTTAGAAAAACCTCAGAATTTAGAAAAAAATTTTCATATTAGAGAAAATGTAAACTCCTTAGAACTTACCCCAAAAGTAAACTCAGATTTTAGGGAATTTAAAATCATTTTCAGCAAAAATAATATAAAAAAAATAAAATCACAAGACAAAGAAGGAAACGAAATTGTATTTAATATAAAAGAAATAAAAAACTGTAATAGGAAACCTTTCCTTAATATAAATGAAAACACAGAAATAATAAAACAATATTGACAAGTATAAATTTTAAATTTATCGTAAAGTTTAAAACTTTTTAGAGGTAGGACATGACACCATATGCAAAGGCTATTGTTGGTGGGATAATCTTCTTTACACTTTTTACCATCGCATCTTTTTTCTTATTACCTCCTAAATATAGTGTATCTTTTGCAATTATGGATTTTGCAGTTATTGTTTTTGCAATTTTAGTATGGTGGAATGATAAATACTACAATGAACAGATGGGATTAAGAGTTTTTTCTATTTCAGATAAAAAATTCATAAGAGATGTAATTTTTAGGCAAATGAATATGCATGGAGCAAGTAAAATATTAGAAAAAGACAATATTATTGAGTTCTATAAAGGAAAAGAAAAGGCAGGAGAAGTTAGATTTAAATTAGATGAAAATGGAAAACCATTGGTTATAGATGGTAAGTATGTAATTGAAGTAGAAGCTCCTGAATATATATTACATAATATAGACCATGAACTTTGGAGTTTAATAGGACATAAACAATAAAATTTATCTTTTTATTAAATCTAAAAATCTCATTACAATGTCTTTTATGGTTAACGAAAAAGGCGAGTCTGTATATAATTTCGTTGCTGGTTGACATTCACCTTCTGCTCTTACAACTGAATTGTCTAAAGGGATTATTCCTATTATTTTCTGCCTTATTTTATACTGAATTGCAAGTGAAAACTCTTCACTTATTTCGTTTGGTTCAACCTTATTTATAATAACAAAGAAATTTTCAAGATTATTTTTATTTAAGAAATCAAGAAATATATAAAAAGATGCATAAGAAGCTGGGTCTGGATTTACAACTACCATGAAATAATCAGAATAAGTTATTAGTTCTTTATTTTGCTTTGATATTCTAGGAGGTGTATCAAACAAAATAAAATCAAAAGGCAAAGATTTTATTTGTTTCATAACTGGAAAAAAAATATCATGTAAAAAAAACTCTTCGTACTCCTCTACATATTTTAGCCCCTTCAAACCATTAGGAATTATATAAAAGTTTTCATTACCTTTAAAAGGTTGAATGATCACATCTCCTATATCTATTCTATCGAATAAAACTTCTGAAAACCCTTTCCTAAAATCAACACATAAAAATGATGCAATGCTGTTTTGTGGGTCTGTATCTATAAGCAATGTTTTTCCTTTTTTAGAAAGTTCATATGCTAGATTTAAAGCTACTGTGGATTTCCCAACTCCACCTTTTAAAGATGTGATTGTTATCAGCATCTATCTTATTACCTCTCTTCCTATTTTTAATAAGTCCTGTTTTCTTATAAAACTTTTTATTCCAAAGTAGTAATTTAAAGATAAAAGACTAAATATTTCTGTATAAGAAGTGGTTTTTCTAAGTTCTATTCCACCTTTTAAGGAATATCTATTTGATAAAAGTTTTTCTCCTCCCAAAAATATATCAAAAGCCAAAGTAGTTTCATTGTATTTTGATGTATTAATATTCAAAATACCTGTCATTAATTTCAGTTGTATACCTAAATCTCCTCTTTTACTAAAATAAAAACCTTCATATACAGGTGCTAACATGAAGTAGGTTTTAGGAGAAAAATATCCTCCATTACCAAAATAAAATAAATCTTCATCTTTTTTATAGCTCATAAATTGTAAATAAATACCTAAATAATCTTGTGAAAGGATATTATTACCTACATAAAATTTTGGTAGGAAAATTAAATCCAATTTTTCATTTTTATTTGTATTTTTCCCTTTTAAAGTTGAATACCTAATAGAAGAAAAGATTAAAGAATCTTTTTTATCAAGGAATCTTTCATAATCTAAAGATAATCTTGTTTCTAAAACTCTTCCCCATACATTTTTGCTATGTAGATCTTTAGAACCAATATACGATAATAGGCTATTTTTTTCTACATATCTACCTACTTCTATATAGAATTTATTTTGATTAAAATTTTTACCTAATCCAAAATTAGCTAAAAGTTTAGGATTTATTGGTGTATTCCCTATTGGTGTAAAAGATATTTCTCCTTTTAATATAAAATCTTTTTTAGATACATATCCAATAAAAGGCTCTAATCCAGAACCGTTCGTATTTGTTCCCCTTATTACTGGATATTGAACCATTCCAAATTTATTGTAGTCTGGAGTTCCTCCTGAAGTTATAAACGGGTAATATGCCCCGTAATACATATAAAAATATTGGTTAAAAAAAAGTTCTCCTTTTACAAACGGAGTATATACATAGAGTAATGTAGTTCCTTTATCACCACTTTTATATCTAAATTTTCCTCCAAAGGATATATTTGATAAATACTGCTGTTTTTTTATTATTAGCTTTTTCTTTATTAGTCTAATTTTCTCTTTCAATTTAACTCCGCTTGTTTTTACACTACTCTTTTTTTTTAATGTGAAATCTTCTGTTTTTAAATTTGATTTTATAAATGGATTTGGAATTATTGTATCTTGAATTTCCTCTTCTAACTTTAGTTCTTGTTTTTCTTCTTTAGAAGAAGTCTTTATCTTTACTGCCTTTTTCTCAAGTTTTTCTATTAATTTTTCTGCTTTTTTATCTTCTCCCAATGCTTCATAAATATTGGCTACTTCAACTAAAATCTTAGGATTATTACTATTTTCCAATTTAGCTAAGATTGATTTTGCCTTTTCTTTTTCTCCTGTATTTAAGTATATATAAGCAAGTCCTATCGCTGTATTTTCATCTTTTGTATTTCTGTAAACCTTTAAGAAATAAAACTTAGCACATTCATAATCTTTTAAATTATAACAACTCCAACCTGCTATATTTAAAAGGTTTTTATTATCTGGAAACATTATTAAACCTTCTTTTGCAACTTCTAAAGATTTTTTATACTCCTTTTCATTAAATAGATACATTGCATATTTTATATATAAAACTTTATAAAACTGTTTTAACTTTTCCCTTTGATTGTTTGTTAATTTTTCATTTTTTAAATCTTCTAAAATACTATTAATCTGGTCAAAAAGTTCTAAGTCCAGTAAAGAATATAAAAATTTTAGTTTTACATCAAAATTATCTTTTGAATTTTCATATGCAACAGAATAAAACTTTAATGCCTTTTGTTTATTCCCTTGCTTGTAATATACATCTCCAAGACCTATTAATGCATATGGATTATTTGGCTCTATTTCTAAAACTTTTTCATAAAATTCTTTAGCTTTTGCTAAGTTTTTTGCTTTTTCTTCCTCATTTGCTTTGTTCAAGTAATATAAAACTAAAATCTTATCCTTATCTTCTACTTTTATACCTTGATTTTCTAATTTCTTAGTTATTTCTAATGCCTTTTTGTAATTTCCTTCTTTCATATATATAGTTTTTAACCCTTGCAATGCATATACATTATTTGGCTCTAAAATTAAAACATTTCTATAATAGCTTTTGGATTTTGATAGCTCATTTTTTTCTAAATATAGATTTCCAAGTTCAAGTAAAACTGGTATATTGGAGGGAAATTTCTTGTAAAGTTGTTTGAGTTTTTTCTCTGCCACATCTAATTTCCTTTGTTTTATTAAATTTCTTATCGATTTTAACTGGTTGTATAAAACTAGACTTTCTATAGACTTTAGTCTTTCCTCTGGTATATTTTTTACAATCTGATTTAGTTCGTCTTCTTTTTTTAATTTAATTAAAGTAGTTATATACCCTTTTAATATCTCATCATTTTTTTTATATTTTTGATATAAATCTTTAAATATTTTGTATGCTGTTTCATATTGTTCACTATTTAAATATGCATATCCTATTGCTATTTTAGTTTTTAATGTATCTTTAAACTCCTTTGCTTTTTTAAAGTATAAAACTGAAATTTTGGGATTTTTCTCTATATTTTCATACCCCCTTTTCATTGCATATGTGTAACAGGCATCATCTCTAACTTTTTTTACATCTGGTTTTTTTGAGATTTTGTAAGATTTTTCTAACAACTTACAAGCTTGCCCAAAATTTCCTTTTTTTAGATTAACCAAACCTAAAACAAAATAAGCATCGTCAAGATTTTTGCCTGTATTTTCTAATTTTTTTGCCAACTCTTCTGCTTTTGATAGATTTCCTGCATTTAACTCTTGATACATCATTCCCACTAAAGAAATCTTTTCAGGAGAAATTTTCGAAAGTATTTTTTCTTCCGGAGATTTTAGATATTTTTCTTTAGCGTTTAAAGAAAAATTCCTAGGATAAACTATCCTTTCAGGGATAATATCACATCTTCTTATAAACGCGTCTGGAAATTGTTTTTTTACAGCATCTAGCAATTCTTTAGCTTTTGAATACTCTTTGTATCCTCCAAGTCTTAAAACATAAAAGTTTCCTATTTTTTCTATTCTTGCAAGAGGCAGTTCTTTTAACTTTTCATATTTTGGAATTTCAAACTTTAGAACCTTTGATGTTGATACCTGAACACATTGTAAATTTTTAGCCGGTTTTAATTCTCCATCAAGTTTTTTTACATTTTTTTCTTCATTTTTTGTAATTATTTCATTTTCTTTGGGAGTTGAAACCTCTTCTATAAATGCAATTATATTATGTCTTTCTAAATAGTCCCTTATTCTTAATGCTTCATTTATGTCTTTTGTCTTTGCACATGTTATCTCATGCTCGTATATTTTACAATCTTCAATTCCTATATCTTTTAGTATTTTTAATTTTTGAGACATATCTATGGAAGAAGATACACCTATTTTTAATTGGTACTCCCCATAAGATAGCGAAGAAATAAAAAGTATAAAAGATGCAATATATTTAATCATTACTACCCCCTGTAATTAGTTTCTAAAGCTATCTCAAAAAATTCACAAAAATAGTTATTTTTATCAATTTCCTTCAATTTCTTATATCTTTCTAAATACCTTTCGTCATTATATAAAAAATAAAACCATTTATACACACAATAAGGAGATTCCCTTTTTGGTTGATTTCCCTTACTATAGTAAAAACTTAAAGGTATATATCCATTTTTCCTAAAAAATATGTTTATAGAATAAAAAGTTCCTATTAAAAATTTAAGCTTTTTAGGATTATCTAAAAATGTGTAAGGTATTAACCTATAGGTATCTAAACTTATAAAGTCTATCCTTTGCCAACTTTTTGTAAAAAGACTGAATTTTAAGTTAAAGGTTATATTTTTAATTTTATATATTTTGTACGTATATATGTACATATTTTTCCAAAAATAAAAATCATCATAATTTGCAAATTCCTTGAAAATAAAAGGAATGTAATAACTTGGAAAGGTGGTTATGGTGGCATTTTTTTCATGTAAAAAGCCATATCTAGCAGGAATTAACACATAATGCTTTTTTTCATTATTACAAACTTCTAAAATCAATTCTTTTGTTGATTTTATTATCTTTTTTGCTTTTTCTAAATACTTTTGAACTTTCCACCTTTTAAAAGCTAAAATTAAAGAATATGCAATAAAAAAATCTCCATCTAACGCATTATTAATATCTATTACTTTTCCTCCATTCCAATGCCAAGAAAAAAGGTTATCTTCTCTTCTTAAATGTTTTTCTGTCCAATTTAAGATTCTATCAAAAGTTTTTTTATCATTATTTATTACAGCCAAAAAAAGACCATAACCTTGACTTTCTGATGTTGTTCTATAACTATTATATGGGTCTATCACATTACCTTCTGGCTTTAAAAATTTATTCTTAAAATCCTCCCAGTCTCCAAAGGCAAAATAAAAAAAAGAAAGGAATATAAAAATTCCTTTATTAAATTTCACCTTTTAATCTCCTTTTTTCTCTTATATCAAGGAGATACTTGAGGATAACAACAATAAGAACTATAACAACCATTGTCAGAATAAACATAATAAATGGAGATGTATAACCTATCCTAAATAGAATATAATCTAAGAAAGGTAAATGTCCTACATAGTATTTTTCTGTAAAAGAACCATTGTAAACACGAAGTTGCTCAAAATCTATAACAGAGATATCACCTTTTATATTGCCTGCAAATTTTGGATTGTATAAAAGTCTAACTCCCATTAGCAATTGATAAGGGTTCTTAGATAAAATCATAAAAATTGTTTTATCACCCTTATAAGGAGATTTACCCATTGTAAAGATAACTTCTTTTTGAAGTTTGTTATCCATACTTAGTATTGCTTTTAAATTTTCCTTATCTTTCTCATTAAGAATTTTACTTTTTAATATATCTTTAATTTGGGAAAATATAGAATACTTGAGAGTTATATTTCCTGATGATAGATTTATTGGCGTATTTTCAAAAAGTTCACTATCAAATAAATATCCTAAAAGAATCAAGTTTTTGTTAGGATTTATTTTTTTCTTATTAGATATAACCTCGATATTATAAGGAGATACTCCTGTCTTTTCTCCTATATATCCTATAAGTGTAAGCATTGCTGATATTGTTTTATTATCTAAATTAGAAATAAAAATCTGGGTTTCTTTTAAATCAGGATATATGGAAAATGGATAGCCCTGCATAACAAAGTATTCCATATATGGCATTTCCACCCAATGAGGTAAATCTGGTAAGTTTATATATGTTTTTCTAGCAAAAATTGTCCCTTGTAAAGCATTCACATTGGGAGCCACACAAAAACCTTGATTTTTTGGCATAAGTGAGTATTGAACAGATATTTTATTTTTCCCTGGCTTTAGCATGTAAACTGGTATCTTAAGTTTTTTGTCTTCTATTATTGTTCCATAATCTTTGCCTATTTTTATCTGCCTAAAAAATTTGTCATTAACAAATATATTAATTACAGAATCTTCTCTAACACCACTTCCATAGTTATAAAATAGGTGAAATATAAATTTTTCTTTATCATTTAAGAACATATCAACAGGTATTTCAAAATAAAAATCAAGAGGAGGAGGATAAAATCCACTAAAAGTTTTATCATCATATCCTATATCTGAAAGATGTATGTTTTCCTCTACAGGAATAAAATTTGGAGACTGGTAAGGATGAAGGTCTATGCTTTTAAAATTTTTTATTGTTATACTTTTTCCCATTAAAGTTTCTTCATTTAAAGAAATAAATGTATTTACAACCTTCTCAAGTTCACTCATTGAACTTGCAGTTATAACAATAACAGCCCTTGCTTTATTATCAGGATTTGGCACTAAAAATATGTGAGGTAGCTTTTCTTTCTCATCTAAATTCAAAAATTTTTTTATAAAATTCTCTGTTCCTATTAGGAATGTATCTGTATCTTCTGGTAAGTTTTCCTTAAAGTCTATATATAATTTCCTGTATTTAATATACCTTCCTAAATATCCAGAAACTTTTGTTGCTAAAGTGAGCATCTTATCAGATTTATTTTCTGTAATTACAGCAAAATGTAAAGGATTATACTGCTTTCTATCTAATATAAAATCCCTTAAAAATAGCATATTAGGTTTTATATCTTTTTCTTCTATATCTAGTTTTATATAACTTTTTTTCCAATATAGTTTAGTCCATAGCTCAGGACTACCTTCATATTCACAACAGTTTACACAATAATGCTGAGAAGTTCTTATTTCCAACTTATTATAATCTTCTATTAAATAAACAGGAATGTTTATATCAGCAGATATATTATCAACTTTGGGATTATATCTCTTTTGATATACCAGCTTGCCATTAAAAAACACAGATATAAAACTTCTTTCTGGTACTAATGCTTTTGACTTACTTAACTCTAAGTGTAAAGTTGCTTTCTTTACTTCAAACCTATCAGGCACAGGTATAACAACAGAGCTATAACCAGACACTCCTCTTAAAAAATCATTTCCTGGAAAAAAAGTATCAATAGTTTCTATGTCTACTTTTGCAAAAGATAAGTTAAATATTATCAGGCTTAAAAACGCAAAAATCTTTATTTTTTTCCTTAGCAATGCAACTTTCCTCCACAATTTTTATCTGTGAGTCTAAAACAAGAGAAAAAACTCTACTGTAAAAATGAGATAAAAAATAACAAACTTTTGATTCAATTTTATCTAATAATGCCAATGCAAATGGTGAATTAAAATGTCTTATATAAAATTTATTTGTGGATTCATCTATAATAACCTGAACACTTCCTAATCTATGATAATCTAAAAATTTATTTAAAAGTTCAACTAAAACTTTCACACTATCCGAAGAAGAAACTTTTATACTTTCAAACACCCGTTTATTTTTTTCAAAAAATATGCTGGCAGATTTTTCTGATAATATTTGTAAATCTTCTGAATCTCCAAGCTCTGCTACAGTTAAAAGGATACTAGTTAAAATAGAACCATCTATACTAATTTTTAATGGATTATTTTGTGGGATTACTATTTCTTTTTCTACCGTTTTAAAACTCATACCTGCATGGCTCATATTCTCTTCAATTCTTTTCTTAAAAAGTCCCATACTTTACCTCCTAGCTTTTGAAATACAAACTGTCTTATTTCTTTTATAAATTCTATAGTAGCTTTTTTATAAGCTTCTGTAAAATTAGAAACTGCCAATTTAGTTAAAAATACTAAAGACTCAAAAGGACTTGCTTCTTTTTCTGGAATAAAATATTCCCATTTTGTACTTTGAGCATACACCACCTCAACAAGCTTTCTAAAGAAATTTATATCTTCAGTATTTACAAAAGTTGCTCTTATATTTTTAACATTAGCGTTAACTACTTTACCTTCTACTGAAAATGTTAACCCCCTTATATCCTTTATAAGGAATTTTACATTAGCATCTCTAACTTTATCTAAGTAGTGTGTTAAATCTTGATCTGTCTCTACCCATATACCTGTTAAAGAAACATCTTTAATTCTACCTGAAAATGTTAAAGAGCCTACATAAACAAAAACCTTATCTTGTGCAGGAATTCTATAGGCCCTTCTTCTTTCTGGTTTTTCCCTCATTGCTATAACACCAAGAGCAAGAACGAGGAAATTAAATGTTTGCCAGAATAAAACAACTACAATAGTACCTCTTTCATCTGGATACTCTATCCATCTATAAATAGCAAAGAAAAAAGAAATTAAAGTTATATTAAATAGAATATATATAGGTTTATAGAACGGACTTAAAAACTCCTCCTCTAAATTTTCCCCTTTAGGAGTTACTTTAAATGTTGGTTTTCTAGGATTTAGTAAAACACTTAGTATTGCAGGTAATATAAATAAGCTCTGTAAAGCCTCATATAACTCTGAAAAGAAATTCCATCTAACCCTTGCATACAAATAATTAGCTACAAAAACTGATGCAATAAAATGTGGAACTGCATAAGCTAGAACTTCATCTAAAGAAGCGTCATATATTTTTGCCCCAAAAAATAAGAAAAATACAGGAGCAAGTAAAAATATAGCTCTTGCTATTCCAAAAAACCAGAAAAAACTTGAATTTATATAGGATATTTTTTGATACCATTTTAAGCCTCTTTTAAACAAAGGATTTTTCAGCAAAAATATCTGAACCATTCCTTGTGCCCATCTAGACCGTTGAACTATAAAAGAAGCAAATGTTTCTGGTTGGAGTCCATATACCATTTTTTTTCCGTAGTAAGCACTATCTAATCCTCTAGAGTGCAATTCAAGTGCTGTTTCTGCATCTTCAGTAATAGTTTGTCCTTGTATACCTCCTATTTCTTCAAGATACTTTCTCCTTAAAACAGCTGCTGAACCACAAAAAAATGATGAAGACCAAAAATCTAGCCCTTTTTGTATAAATTTGTAAAACATGTCATTCTCTGTTGGAATCTTTCTAAAAATTTCTAAATTTTTTTCTATTGGGTCTGGATTTTGAAAACTATGAGGAGTTTGAACTAAAAATAATTTGGGATATTTAAGAAAAAAACCTACTGTATTTCGTAGAAAATCCTGAGTTGGTATATGATCACAGTCTAAAATTAAAATTAAATCTCCTTTAGTTTTTTTTAATGCTTCATTTATATTTCCAGCTTTTGCATGCTCATTTTTTTCTCTTGTTAAATAATATAAATTTCCCCCTACAGATTTAACAAAATCCTTTAAAGCTTGAGCCCTTTTTCTATTTTCTTCCCTTTTTTTTATATCTGGATCATTTAACTTTTGCTTAGTTCCTCCATCATCCAGTATGTATACTTTAAATTTTTCTTTTGGATAATCTAAAGCAGTAGCTGCTAATGCTGTAATTTTAACAACATCAACAGGTTCATTATATGTAGGTATAAAAATATCTACTGTCGGAAGCTTTTCCTTATCTTCCAAAGTTATAGGGACTTCTTTTCTTTCCAAAAGTCTAAGAGCTATAAACCCTCCCAACAATGCAATTAATATAGAATAAAATTCTGCAAAATAAAGCAAAAAGGACAACATAAAATTGATAGGATTATCTGTATTAATAGTATTAAATGTCCTCCAATAAAAATATCTTAATGTGATAAAAATACCTGTAAGTATTATTATTAACTTCACATACTCTGTTTTCTTTTTAAAAAGAAATAATATAACTCCTACTAAAAGTAGAGAAATTATAAGCTGATTCAAAGTTGAGGTTTGGGCAATAATAAAAAGACCATATACAGAAAAAAGGAAAACCACAAATATTTTAGCTAGTTTCTCTTTATTTTCTTTTAAAATTCCAGAATCCAAGAAAATCATGTTTTTCCAAACAACATAAGTTTAAGTTTAGATATAGAGTAGTCATTTTCGCTTAAATTTTCTTGTTTCTTTGTATATATATCTGTGTTAACATGCCCAGACTTTTCTTCTTCCAAAAACTGTATTAACTTCCATTTGTGCTTTAAATTATCAAACTCAGAAGACATATAGAATTCAGGAAATTTTTCCATTTTCACCCCATTTACTAAAAAAATAAATCAATTTAGATTTATATTTATCTTATTATTCGGTATTTTTTATTCTAATTTTAAAAAAAGAAAGAAATGGAAAAAGGTTTATCTTAAATCAATAAAAACTTTTTAAACTTTCAATAATATGCTTTATCTTTTCTTCTTTTTCCTTTAGTTCCTCATATAGTTTTCTTTCTTTTTCTACAACTTCTTTAGGAGCTCTTTCCACAAAATTCTTGTTTGAAAGTTTTTTCTCTGATATAGATATAGATTTCTGTGTTTCTTTTAGAATTTTTTCCTGTCTTGCAAGTTCTTTTTCAATATCAATTGCTCCTGCTATGTCTAAATATCCTTCTGCAAGTGAAGATATAACCGCTACTGTGTTTTTTGGTTTTTCTACATTTTCATCTATTGTTATATTTTCCAGTTTGGCAAGTAATTTTAACGCTGGTAAAGTTTTTTGTAAAACTTCTTTAAATTGGCTAGTTTTTGGCTTTATAACAATATCTAGTTTTTGCGAAGGCTGTATTCCAAAATCTGCCCTTGAGGCTCTAATTGCAACAATAAATTCCTTTAATGCTTCTATGAGTTTTTCTTCCTCTTCAAATATTAGGTTCTCCTGCTTTTCAGGGAACGTTGCAACTGGCAGATATTTAACTTCCTTTTGAATAGGAATTTTTTGCCATATTTCCTCTGATAAGAAAGGCATTACAGGGTGTAGTAGTCTCATGGACTTATCTAAAACATAAGCTAAAACTGATAAAGCTGTTTGTTTTTCTTCTTCCAAGCCTTTATAAATTCTTTCTTTTGTAAACTCTAAATACCAATCACAGTATTCATGCCAGAAAAAGTCATATATTCCATTTGCATAATCGTTATATCTATAACTAACAATTGCATTTTCTAGTTTTTCTATAGTTTTTTGAAGCTTTGAAAGTATCCATTTATCTTCATAAGATAAGTTTAGCCTACTTACATCTGTTTCTAAAGTTTTTACAAAACTTTCTATGTTTTGTAAAACATATTTAGAAGCATTCCATATTTTATTTGCAAAGTGTTTATAACCTTCTATTCTTTTTTCTGATAACCTTATATCCCTTCCCTGTGCAGCTAAGGCTGCCAAAGTAAATCTAAGAGAATCTGCTCCATATTTTTCTGACATATCAAGGGGGTCTATTACATTCCCCTTTGTTTTAGACATTTTTTGTCCCTTTTCATCTCTAACAAGGGCGTGAATATATACATCAGAGAAAGGTTTTTGTTTCATAAAATGCATACCCATCATTATCATTCTTGCAACCCAGAAGAAAATAATGTCAAATCCTGTAATTAATAGTGAAGTCGGGTAGAATTTTTGAAGGTCTTTTGTTTCTGTAGGCCAGCCAAGTGTTCCAAAAGGCCAAAGTCCTGAAGAAAACCATGTATCTAAAACATCTTCTTCCTGTTTTAAGTTTCTACTTCCACATTTTTCACATTTTAGGTCTATAAAGTATTTGATATCTAAAAGTTTATTTTCTTTTAGTTTGTATTTTCCATCTGTTTCTTCAAAGAAAATTCTACCTTTTTTACATCCTCCATAGGTATGTTCGTTTAACCATTCTTTTATAGTTTCTGTATTTTCTAAAACTTCTTCTCTTTTTATTCCGTTTAAATAGATAGTAAATATATCTTTGATTTTTTGTTTATCTTTGTGATATGCATTAAAAATATCTTCTGCTGTAAATTCTTCAGGAACTAGATTATTCAGTCTTAAGAAATAAATAGCATGTGGAACAAATCCTATTTTATTTTTCGAGTTTTCTTCTTCAGTATTCAAAACTGGTATTTTTAAATAGTTTTCGTTTAAAAATTTATCTATATTTTCTTCGTAAAGCTCTGGAATTTCTTTGTTAAATACAACTTTTTCATAAAACTCTAAATTGGTTTTATCACTATGGGTGAAGTTCCTAGAATATAGATAATCTTTTAACTGCTGTTTTGTGAAAAATTGTGGGATTCTTGTATCTGCAAATATGTTAAATATCGTTTTTTGCCCTAAATTTTCAAAAATTTCATCACTTAAAGTATTTTCTGCACCACAAGACTTGCAATACCATACAGGTATTCTATGTCCCCACCAGATTTGTCTGGATATACACCATTCTCTAATTTCATACATCCAGTTTAGATAAGTTTTTTCCCACTGTTTTGGAATAAATTTAATATCTTCATTTTCCACAACTTTAATTGCATCTTTTGCTAATTTTTTCGTATCAACAAACCATTGAACTGATAAATATGGTTCAACAACTGCCCCAGACCTTTGGGAATGTCCTACACTGTGAACAAGCTCTTCTACTTTTGAAAGTAATCCTATTTTTTCTAAATCTTCTACAATTTTTTTTCTAGCTTCGTATCTGTCTAGACCTTTATACTCCCCTGCATTTTCATTCATAGTAGCAGATTCATCCATAACAACAATCATAGGTAGATTATGTCTTTTACCTACTTC
Source organism: Hydrogenothermus sp. (assembly GCA_003978675.1). GTDB lineage: Bacteria > Aquificota > Aquificia > Aquificales > Hydrogenothermaceae > Hydrogenothermus. The sequence goes on along the minus strand of QNYP01000034.1, from coordinate 1,054 downwards.
AAAGTCATTAGGGTCATGAGCAGGGGTAATTTTTACTGCTCCTGTTCCAAACTCAGGGTCAACATAATCATCTGCTACAATAGGGATTAAGTTTGAAACTTCTTTTCCATAAAAATCTATTCTTACTTCTTTTGATAGAGGAAGTTTTAACTTTTTACCTATTAAATGTTTATATCTTTCATCATTTGGATTAACTGCAACCGCAGTATCCCCAAGCATTGTTTCTGGTCTTGTTGTTGCAACAGTTATATATTCTCCAGTCTCCTTTCCATTACCATCAATAACTGGATACTTTATATACCAGAGATTCCCTTTTTCTTCCTTATATTCAACCTCTAAATCTGAAATAGCAGTTCTATCTTTAGGATCCCAGTTTACAATATATGGTGCTTTAAATATGTATCCTTCTTTATAAAGCTTATAAAAAGCTTCCCTAACTGCCCTTGCAAAACCTTCATCTAAAGTAAATCTTTGTCTAGACCAATCACAGGAAGCCCCGAGGGTTTGTATCTGTTTTTTTATAGTATCTCTAGCTTTTGGAACCCATTGCCATACCCTTTCTATAAACTTTTCTCTACCTAAATCAAATTTGTTTACCCCTTCACTCTCAAGCTGTCTTGTTACAACCCATTGTGTAGCTATTCCTGCATGATCAAATCCAGGAAGCCAAAGGGTATTTTTACCTTTCATTCTGTTATATCTAACTGATATATCTTGAAGGGTCATATTAAGTGCATGTCCTATATGTAAAAACCCTGTAACGTTAGGTGGAGGCATTACAACTACAAAAGGTTCTGTTTCTTTATCTAACTTCGGTGTAAATAATCTTTCTTTTAGCCACTTTTCATACCATCTACTTTCTATTTCCTTATGGTTATATTCTCCAAGTGATGACAATTTTAGCCTCCTAAAAATTTTTTAAATTGTATAATGTAGCTAAAAGAAAGATTATTTACACCGAAGTTAGATAAAGAAACAGAACCTTTTGTAGTTGTAATGCCTCCACCTAACGTTACAGGGTTTTTACATATAGGACATGCACTTAATATGACCC
>QNYP01000035.1 GCA_003978675.1 Hydrogenothermus sp. | reverse complement strand
GTTTAGCTTGCTTAAGTTTAATCCTGTTTCTATTTTAAGGTAGTCAATTTCTATATTGTGTTTTTCTTTTAAATGCTGTTTTAGTTCTTTTGATAGGGATAGTCTTATACTGCTCCCTTCTATCTTAAATCCTGTTTTGTCGTAAATTACTGGTCTGTGTGGTAGGGATTTTTTATTATATTTTGGTGGTTTTACTGGTGATGGATATTTTTCTGGTGTCTGTAGATAGTCAAAAAAGTTTTGCCAGCCTCTTGAAAGTTCATCTAAAACAATTTGTGCTGTTCTACTTTGTAGAGATTTTTTATGTATGGATATATCTTTTAGCTTGTTGTATAGGTTAAATTTATTAGGTTTTGCCAGTTTGTTTTTTACAAGATAGTTTGCTTCATTCCAAAGTTTTCCTGCGTGATAGGTTAGATAGCCTAATACTATTTGTGTTGTTTGGTCTATATTGTTTAACTCTATTCTTAAGCTTCTTTTTACTTTTAAGGTTTTCATTTTTTTATGTTATGGTAAACTAACGAGAAAAGCAAGCCTTTTTAGTTAAAATGGAAAAGAAAACGCTAAAACGAATTTACGGCTTATGCCGTGCTTTCTGTATCTATTTTCTAAAGAAAATGGTTTTAGAAAGCAAAAATTTTCTATAAAAACTTCTACAAATCTGCAAACATATCTAAAAACCACTGCGGATAAGGTCTCTCTGGAGCAGTTATTTCATCTAAGTATTTTATATCTTCTTCTGATAATTCAAAATTGACAGCTCCTAAATTATCTTTTAACTGCTCTAAACTTCTAACTCCTACTATAACAGAGCTTACGAAAGATTTTTGTCTAACCCAGTTTAAAGCTACTTGAGAAACTGTTGCATTATACTTTTTAGCTACTTTCTTTAACTCTTCAATTAAGTTATAAGCCTTTTCAAAATCAAATCGTAAAAAAGGTCTTTCCATTCTTGAGTATCTGCTATCTTTTGGATAAGGTTTGTCTTTTGTATATTTACCAGTTAAAAAACCTCCTGCCAAAGGACTCCAGACAAGTATTCCAAGCCCTAAATCTTCGCAGGCAGGAATAACCTCAAATTCTATATCTCTACCAAGAAGTGAATAATACATTTGAGCAGAAACAAACTTTGAATAGCCTTTTATTTCTTGAAGCATTACAGACTTTGTTATTTGCCATCCTGCAAAATCAGATATACCTATGTATCTAACTTTTCCAATTCTTACTAAATCATTTAAAGCCTCTGTTGTTTCCTCTATAGGAGTGTGATTGTCCCACCAATGCACTTGATAAAGGTCTATATAGTCTCTACCAAGTCTTTTTAGAGATTGGTCTACAGATTTAAAAATATGATACCTTGACAATCCTCTAGCATTAGGGTCATTTTCATCCATTACCCCTCTAACTTTTGTTGCAATAATAACATCATTTTTTCTGCTTCCCAAAGCTTTTGCTAAAAGTTCTTCACTTTCTCCAAAAGCGTATATATCAGCAGTATCAAAGAAATTAACACCCATATCTATAGCATAATCAACAACCTTTTGTATTTCAGAAAAACTCATAGTCCCAGCAGAACGCCACCCTTTTTCAGTAAAGGTCATTGCTCCAAGACAAAAAACAGAAACTTTAAGCCCTGTGTTTCCGAGGTTTTTGTATTGCATTAGTATCTCCTAATTTTTTATTAATTTTCATTTCTTTTATTATTATCGCCTTCATTGTAAAAAGGAATGTATTTTTTTAAGAAATTTTTTATTTCTGAAGGTGAAGTATAGATAAGATTCTTTATTTCCTCTATAAATTTTTCTACTGATTTAACATCTAAATTTTTAGATATTTTAGCTATAAATACCTTTTTGTGATAAGTCTTTTCTGTTCCTTCTTCAGCTGTCAATAACTCTTCAAATAGTTTTTCTCCAGGTCTTAACCCTGTAAATACTATATCAATGTCTTCGTAAGGTTGAAGTCCTTGTAGTTTTATAAGCTCTTCTGCTAGTTTGACAATTTTTACAGGTTCTCCCATATCAAGAACAAAAACTTCTCCACCTTTTCCCATAGTTGCTGCCTGAAAAACAAGTAGAACTGCTTCAGGAATAGTCATAAAATATCTTTTCATTTCTGGATGTGTTACTGTTATAGGTCCACCTTTTTTTATTTGTTCTAAGAATATAGGGATTACACTACCTCTACTTCCTAAAACATTACCAAATCTAACAGAAACAAACTTTGTTTTGTTTAGACTATTAAAAGCATTACATATCATTTCTGCCATTCTTTTTGTTGCACCCATAATACTTGTTGGATTGACAGCTTTATCCGTTGATATATTGATAAATTTTTCCACATTACTTTCAATAGAAGCTAAAACCATATTATAGGTTCCAAATATATTAGTCCTTACAGCTTCTTCAGGAAAAAATTCCATTAAAGGAACATGTTTATAAGCGGCAGCATGAAACACAATATCTGGTTTATATTCCTGAAATATCCTTTTTATTTTTTCTCTATCTCTTACATCAGCAACTACAGGAATAAAATCTATGCTTTTTTCTTTTGTTTTATCTTTTAATTCTAAAAACAGATTATAAAGCTCTGTTTCATCTATTTCTAGAGCAATAATACTTTTAGGAGAAAACTCAATTAACTGACGAATAACTTCAGAACCTATAGAACCTCCAGCTCCACTAACTAGAATTTTTTTGTTTTTTAGAAATTTTTTTATTTTATCTTTTTCTATTTCAACTGGCTCTCTTGAAAGTAAATCTTCAATAGATATTTCCTTAAGATCTTTAACAGATATTGACTCTTTTGGTAGTTTAGATAAACTTGGAACTATCTTAATATCTTTTATACCTTCTTTAGACAGTAAATCAAAAATTTCCCTGATTTTTTTATGATTTAAAGATGGAATAGCGATTATTACTGTTTCTATTCTATTTTCCTTTAATATTTCAGGTATATCAGCTAAACTTCCTATAACAGGAATATTATGAATCGTTGTTCCTATTTTCATAGGGTCATCATCAACAAAACATACAGGATAAAAGTCTGAATTTCTTTTTAATTCCCTTACTATTCTTTCTCCTGTATTTCCTGCTCCTATTATTAATGTTCTTTTTCCTTTACTGCCTTTTTGTAGAATTTCGAGATAAACTCTTTTTGATATTCTGATTAGTGAAACAAGGAAGAGTGAAACAAAGAAATCTATGAAAATTACACTTCTTGGAATAGAAAAATCTGTATATTTTACCTGTAAAAACATATTTATAAAGAATATAACTAAGGAAAAAGAAAATGTGCCTATTACAATCTTAAAAAACTCGTTTAAACTAACAAAACGCCAGTTTATCTGGTATATTTTTAAAATCCAGAAAATAAAAATCTTTGAAAAAACAAAAACTGGTATCCAATAAGGGATAATATTTTCATACCTTTGGGGAATATTAAAATCAAATCTAAGTAAAAATGAAAAATAAAAACTAAGTGCAAATATTAAAAAATCAGATACGAGAAAAAATATAGTTCTCTTTGTTTTTGTTGGTTTTATGAGACTTTTTATCATCTGACAATCCTTAAAATAGTCTTTAATATTATTTTTAAATCTGTTAGAAAACTCATTTGTTTTATGTATTTTTCATAGTATTTTATCTTTTCTGGAAGTATTTTTTCTATATAGACTTTTTCTGGGTCTTTGGCATCTTTCAATAATCTTTCTTCATCTATATACTCTAAAGCTGCAAAATCTGTTATACCAGGTTTTACTTTCAAAATTTCTTCGTATTTTTCTTTGTAAGCATTTACATATTTAGGGACTTCTGGTCTTGGTCCAACTAGACTCATTTCTCCTTTTAAAACATTTATAAGCTGAGGTAATTCATCTAATTTATATTTTCTTAGTATTTTCCCTATTTTTGTTATTCTTGGGTCATCTCCTTTTGTAACTTGAGCTCCTAAATTTTCAGCATTTTCAACCATAGTTCTAAATTTGTATATTTTGAAATTTTTTCTATTTTGACCAACTCTTGTTTGCCTAAAAAATATACTTCCTCTATCTTCTTTTTTAATTAAAATCGCTATAACAATAAAAATAGGAAGTAATACAATTAGTCCAACCAAAGATAATACAAAATCTATTAATCTTTTGAAGAATTTTTTATACATTTTTACCTTTTGCTTTTTTTAACTAAATCTATTATGTTTTCTATAACATGGTTTATATCCTCATCACTCATTCCCGGAAAAATTGGCAATGAAACAACCCTTTCAAAAATCCATTCACTATTTGGAAAATCTTTAGGATTATAATCAAAATTTTTTCTGTAGTATGAAAATCTATATAAAGGAATAAAATGAACACTTGTTCCAATACCTCTTTTCTTTAGTTCTTCAATAAACTGATTTCTATTTATTTTAAGAGCTTCTAAATTCAGTTTAAGTGGATAAAGATGCCATGAGGAAGTTCTATCATCTTTTACTTTATACAATATCAATTCTTCGTAATCTTTAAATACTTCATTATATTTTTGAGCAATTTCAGTTCTTTTTTTCCACATCCATTCAAGTTTTTTTAGCTGAGCCAGTCCTAAAGCAGAATTTATATCTGTTGTATTGTATTTAAATCCATTTTCTATTACGTCATATTCCCAGCTTCCCTCTTTGGTGTATCTTTTCCATGCATCTTTACTTATTCCATGTAATCTTAAAATTCTCAATCTATCAGCCCATTCATCGTTATTTGTTGTTATCATACCTCCTTCACCAGTAGCAAGGGTTTTAGTAGCATAAAAACTAAAAGCAGTTAAATCCCCAATTATTCCTATTTTTTTTCCTTTATACCATGCAGGAAGGGCATGGGCTGCATCTTCAATAACATAAAGATTATGTTTTTTAGCTATATTCAATATTTCATCCATATCAGCTGGTTGACCTGAAAAATGAACAGGAATAATAGCTTTTGTTTTATCTGTGATTTTTTCTTCTATCTTGTTTACATCAATGAGGTGGGTATCTGGTTCTATGTCTACCAAAACAGGTTTAGCATTAAAGTAATTAACAACTTCCGCAGTAGCTACAAACGTTGTTGAAGGGACAATGACTTCGTCTCCTTCTTTTAGACCTATGAATTTTAACGCAAGGTGTAAAGCTGCAGTGCATGAGTTAACAGCGACCGCATTTTTACTTCCTATATAATCTTTAAATTTATTTTCAAATTCTATAGTCTTTTTACCCATTGTGAGCCAGCCATTCTTTAAGCTGTCAATAACTTCGTTAATTTCTTCTTCTGTTATATATGGTCTGTGAAAAGGGATTTCCTTAATCATTGAATATCTCCTCAAACTTGTCCGTTATTACTTTATATGTGTGATATTTAAGTAAATGTTTTTTTCCATTTCTTCCTAAAATTTCTCTTTCTGTATTACTCATTTTATAAAGCTTTAAAACTCCTTCAGCTATTGATTTAGGATTTTCAGCTTCTACACTGATACCACAATTAGCATCTTTTATAATATTATTTCCTGAATTTATTGCATATAAAATAGGTTTTTCTGAATACATATAATCAAAAAGTTTGTTTGGAGAAACTCCATACTTAAATATAGTTTCATTCTTTAGTCCTATATAGCAAACATCACTTCTTTTTAATAAATCCTGTATTTGCTTTTTAGATACTGGAGGTAGAAAAGTAATATTTTTTGAATTTAACTTTCTTACTAAACTCTTTAAGTTTTCTTCTTCCATACCCTTTCCAACCAGAACAAAATGTATGTCCTTATACTCTTTTAAAATATCTGCTGCCTTTATTAGATACTCTAATGCATTTGCTTTACCAAATGTTCCAGCGTATATGACTACAAATTTATTTTTAGGAAACCTATCCAAAACTTCTTTAGGTGCGTTTTCTATTTCTTTATAATCTTCTAAGCAAATACCATTTGGTATATATACAAATTTGTCTATATCTAATCCTTGTTTTTCCATATGTTTATAGGCATAAGTTAAAACTGAAACGACTTTATCTGCTTTTTTATATGCAAACTTTTCAAAAAATTCCATAAGTTTAATAAATGGATGATTGAGTGAATAACCACCCAGTTCAACGAGAGTTAATGGCCATATATCCTTTACTTCATAAATTAGTTTGGCATTAAACTTTTTTGCCCACTTATATCCTGATACTATCGGAAAAGTTGCCATAGGTGAAACAATTATAATATCTGGCTTTTTTAATAAGTTAATTGGCAAAGAAAAATATGTTTTTAAAGTAAAGATAAACCACTTTAGAACTCTTTTTTTATCGTGAGAATGGTTGTATTTTGGAACTTTTACCCATAGATAGTTTATTCCATCTATATTTTCTGATTTAAAACTTTCTTTTACATTTGGTTGTTTTATAAAAACATGTGAATGAGAAGCAGATATTATATATACTTTATAACCTCTCTTAACCAATTCTTTCCCAATGTAATAATGCCTATATTCCATACCATGATAAATAGAACCTGCATATTCATTTATTATCCATATGGTTTTCATTTATTCATTACCTTAAATTACCTTCTTATAAAGATATAATCCTAAATTTGTTTCTTTATAAGGAATAAATCCAACTTTCTTATAAAAAGATATAGCATTTTTATTACTTTTTCTAACAGATAAGGTCAAATATTCTTTATTATTTTCTTTACATACTTTTTCAAATTCATCTACTAATAATTTACCTAATCCTTTTCCTCTTTCCTTTTTATCAACAACTATTGAAAGTATATTATAGCTATTTTCTAGATTTATCTTATCAAATATTTTTTCTTTATAAAAAAATTTTAGAAAGATTCTTTCATAAAACAATTTATAGGCAAAATATGGAGTTATTAATACACTTCTTATAATATCTTTCATTAACAAGTTTTTATAATTCTCTAGAAATTGTTTTCTACAAAATGCTAAGATATCTTTATCTCCTCCTAAAATTATACCCACTATTCTTCCATTTTTTTCTATCCCTAAAAAGAAAATATCTTGCCTATTTAGAAACTGTTTATAATACTTCTTAAGTAAGTCTTCTCCCAAATAAAATGTTGTATGTTCATCTGAAAAATTTTCTTTATGTAATTTTGCTATTAACTCAAGATGTTGTTTTTCAATTTTAATTACTTCCATTTACCAATATATCCACTATTTTTCTTGAAGCTTTTCCATCTCCATATATATTATTTTCTTTAATTTCTTTACATGAATAAAATTCTTTTAAGGTTGCATAGATTATTTTTTCTTTTTTAGCTCCTGTCAAGGTGTTGAAACCTATATCTATTAACTCAACCCATTCTGTTTCATTACGGGGTATTATACATGGTGTTCCAAAAAAATACCCTTCCTTTTGAACTCCTCCAGAATCAGTTATTATTACTTTTGCATTTTTCTCTAAAACTAACATTTCAAAATATGATACAGGTTCAACTACTAATAAATTCTGAACTCTTAAATCAATATTATACTTTTCAATAAACTTTTTTGTTCTTGGATGAATTGGAAATATTATTTTTATTCCTTTTTTGGCTATTTCCGTGATAGCTTCAATTATATTGAATAAGTTGTCTTTGTTATCTGTATTTTCTGCTCTGTGAATTGTTGTTAATATAAACTCCTTTGATTTCAAATTATATTTATCTAACACTTCCTGCTCATTGACTTTTTTTATACTTTCTAAGGCAACATCATACATAACATCTCCAACATTATAAACACCTTTAAAAATCCCTTCTTTTCTTAGATTTTCAACAGCAATGTATGTTGGAGCAAACAGTAGATTTGATATGTGATCAGTCAAAACTCTATTAATTTCTTCAGGCATAGTTTTATTAAAACTTCTTAAACCAGCTTCAACATGAGCAACTGGTATGTGTAATTTTGCAGATGCTAAGGCTCCCGCTAATGTTGAGTTTGTATCCCCATAAACTAAAACAATATCTGGTTTTTCTTTAAGCAAAACGTTTTCTATTTCAATTAGCATTTTTCCTGTCTGTTCTCCGTGTGAACCAGAACCAATTCCTAAATAATAGTCTGGTTTAGGTAAGTTGAGCTCTTTGAAAAACACTTCTGACATATTAAAATCATAATGTTGACCTGTATGAAGAAAAATTTCTTTAACACATTTATTCCTTAACTCTCTAGAAACAATTCCCGCTTTTATAAATTGTGGCCTTGCACCTACTATAGAAATTACTCTCACTTATACCTCCTCAAAATCTAATAAATTTTTATAAAGTTTAATAAGTTTTTTTTCTTCATTTTCCCAATTATATTTAGTTTCAATTAGATTTCTTGCATTTTCACCGAATTCTTTAGCTATTTCATTATTAGATAACAAGTAATTTATTACATCTGCAATTTCTTTTGGATTTAGCGGGTCAACACAAACCCCACATTTATTTTTTTCCACAATATCTTGCCATAAAGGAAATTTAGAGGCAATTACAGGAATACCTGCAGACATATATTCAAATAATTTATTAGGTTGAGCACTGACATGATTAGGTAAAGGATAAAATGTAACTATTCCTATTTTTACTTGTTTTAAAATATCTTTAACTTTTTCTCTATTCACGAATCCATAATATTTGACTTTTTCCCAGCCTGGTAAACCCATTACTTCTTTTTTTAATTCCTCACTTTCAAAATTTCCTGCTAAATGTAGAGTTGTATCCACATATTCTAAAGCTTTTATTAATTCAACAATTCCTCTAATTCTTGTAATTCCTCCTATATAACAAATCTCATTTTTCCTATCTTCCCATTTTACAGGTTCATATAATTCTTCAAGTTTAGGAAAGTTGTTTATATCTATAGTATTCCTGTTTATTTTTAAAAATCTATCTCTTATGTGTGGTGTTGCTGTAACGATAGCATCAAACTTTTTAGAAGCATAATTTTCATAAATTTCAAACATTTTAGAAATAATGGGTTTTATAAATTTATTTAGATAAGGTTTTGTTAATATTTGTCGTGGAACATCTTCGTGAACATCATATATAACTTTCTTGCCAAGTTTCTTTAATTTTAATCCAATAGGTATTAGTTCTGGGTCATGGAAATGATAAATATCTACATTTATTTCTATTGCTTTTTTATAGGCTAATTTTCTAAGTTTTCTTAGTCTTTCAATTCTATTTTTGGGTTTAGGCAAGGAATGTAGATAAATACCTTCTATATTTTCATCTTTATCATTTTGAATTATTAAATGAACTTTATAACCCGCATTAACTAAAGATTTACACTCTTTTTGAAATATTCTTGTATCAAACAGTGGATGAACAGTTGAAAGATGACAAATTCTTTTTTTTAACATATATCCTCCAGTAGAATAAAAATATAATTAATAAAAACCCGTATGTTAAAAATATACTTGTAGTTTTACTATAGGACAAAGCATAAGAGATAGGAAAAGTCAATGCTAAAAGCATTGTTCTATATGAGAAAGTAACATATCTATACAGACTATCTAAAATTTTGAGAATAAAAAACAAAATAAGGTAATTAAAATAAATTCCTAAAAATAAATAACGGGTTAGACCATCTCCTATAAGACCTGTATTTGCTGAACCATAAGTCCCGAAATAATTAATACTTATTGTAAGAGGAGCATTTTTTAGAAAATATAAATCATGATTTATAATATAATCATAAAAATATGTAGTGTTCATACCTGCACTTAATAATAATCTTCTTATCCAGTGTAAATAAATAAAATCAAGATTAAGTACAATTGCTAATATATGTAAGAAAAATAGAAAGAAAATAAAAAAAGTAAGAAATTTTAAAGGTAAATATTGAATTTTTATTTTTTTTAAATAAAGATATATTATTAATATGAAAATCCACATAAAAGCAACGCTTTTGAATCCTGTATTTGAAAAAATTATTATAGATAATAATGTTCCTAATGTAAAAAACAATATCTTAAGGATAAGCTTTTTCCTTGTAAAAGAATATAGTATCAGGAAAGGAGATAATATGTATCCAGAATTAATTACTATATAGCTGATTAAAGGATTTACTGTTTCCTTATATAAATTTCTTACATCATATACATGAAATATAGAAATATAATTTATACCTTTGAACTCATACAATAAATAAGTAAAAATGAAAATGGATATTAAAAACAGCATAATGGTATAAAATTTTTGCAAAAGTTTTAAATACGGAATCTTGGGAAATCTAATTTTATATTTATCAAGTAAAAAATATATTATAACAAAGATAGAAAAACTAATTGATATAAATAATTGCCAAAAAAATTCGATAGCAAATTTTTTTAAAAAAGTAGGGAAAATTATGGAAGGAATAATATGTATCAGATATAAGACTAACAAAATGATACTTGAAGGTTTATTTTGATTGGGTTTTGAGAAAAGAAAAATGGATGGTAAAAAAGCAAGAAAACCATTTATAAAAACTGAATAGTAGTCAATTTCTATAGAATAATTATATCCTTCAATAGAAGAGAATGTTTTTCCAATCAATATATACATATAAAATATATAACATATATATATATATATTAACAAAAAAGAGAAAATTTTGCTTTGTAAAAGCTTATTTCCCATTATAATAACCTTTTACATATTATAAATTTTAATAATCCAAAAATAATAATAAAAATCAATATTACATCTATGAAAAAATGTAATTTAGCTATAGAAAAATCCGAATAAAATATCCATAAAATGGGAAATTTAGCACCTATTCCCCAGTTGTTATAAGTTTTAGTTAACTTTAATTGGTAATTATCTGCTAAATCCTTTAAAAGAGCTACATGTATTAGATGATATTTTATATTGGCAGTATTTTTTATCGCATCGTAGTAGCTCCAAAAACCCTTATCAAAAACCTTGATGTTTTTTTCTATGGATTGAACCAATTTTTCAGAAAATTGTAGATTAATTGGAACATTAAATTTCTCCTCGTAGCATTTTACTCCATAAAAACTATAAATCATACCATTTAATACTTTAGGAGTTTCCAATGGATGTAGTGGATCGACATATTCTTCTATCCAAAGAAAATTATTAAGTTTTGTTAAGCTTCCCCCTTTATCTACTGGATATATAACACTTTTATATAATTTAGTAGCTGTTATCAAATATTTGGGTTCTTTAAATATATCATATGCTCTTATAAGCAAAATTATCGCATATCCATCAGTTAAACCAGACCACCATGGAGCTTTTATAAACTTATATCTATATTTGGGATATGGCCAATTAAATCTATATATTAGGTGCGCCTTACCATTTATCATTTGAAGATTATTAACTATCCAATCTGCTGTATTTTTAAAATACCTTAAAGTAACTTTATCTTTGTTAATTGGAAAGTACCAATATTTTAAAGATTCATCTTCCTTCCAACATAAGTTTGGATTTTGGGGGGTTATAATATTTTTCTCTCGTAGTATTTCTGAATAGTATATACCGTAATTTACAACATAAAATGGAGATATGTATTTTCCTATTTTTGGAGAAAAAGAGATAGGAATTCCGTCCTTATTAATATCTCTAATTGTAAACTTTCCATTTTTTATAAAGTTTCTTAATTTTGCTTCAAACAGTAAGATGTCTTTTATATAAAAATTGGTAAATAAAATTATAAAAATAAAGAAAAAAAAGAAAAAAAAATAACATTTTCTATTTTTCATCCGTATTCCCTTACAAATTTTAGAATTTTTTCTAAGGTTAGAGCAGCTAATATATATAAAGAAAATAGAAATATATAAATAATATATAAATAGTTTTTATAAAAGAAATAAACACTTAAACTTAGAATTAATAATATTAATAAAGAAACCAATACATTAATTGTATTATATGGTTTCGTGTATATAGCGTCTATAATACTCCTTAAAGAAACGTAGATAACGTAAGGAACAGTGCCTAAAAATATTATTTTAATTACTGAAGATTGGGCAGCTATTTCTTTACCAAGATACATCTTTAATATATTATCTCCAAATATAAAAAAAATAATAACACCTAAGAGCGATAAAAAGATAGAAACCTTTAATATTTTATGCATATATTTTTTTATTAACTCATAATTTTTTTCTGAATATAATACTCCAATCTTAGGAAGCATTACAACTCCTATAGTTGCAAAAAAAGATGCCGTCAAGTTCAAGAGAGAAATTCCAAAAGCTACTATCCCACCCTCCTTTACAGAAGATAAATGAGTTACAAATATAGGAATTAATGAAAATAATGCTGCTAATCCTATGTCTCCTGGTACTCTTCCTATGTTATAAGAAAATAATTCTTTCATTTCTCTAAAAATTAATTGATTTAAATATACCACTTTATACATCTTTTCTTTAATTACAATATAAAGAACTATTAGTGAGGAAATTATTAATACAAGCAATCCATTATAAATAAATAATTGAGCTACATCTCTACTAATAAAAAAAACAACAATAGGAATAATACCTAAGTTAATCAGCTGAATGATATTTGCCTTTTTTATTTCAAATTTTCCTCTATAATAATTATAGATCAAAGAGTGCCATAACAATGCTATTATTGTAACTGCTAAAGGAAACATTAAAAACACATATTCAGCTGAACCAAAAAGAAGTAAAGAAAATTTTTCCTTAAAAACCTCAAAGATTATCAAGACTCCTAAACTACTTATAAATACAAGTAAAATACTACTTATCATAATATTTTTAATCCTTTCCTTATCCTTTAAGGAAATAGAAATATACCTAGTAATACCAACTCCCAAACCTAACAAAAAGATAGGATATAAAAAGGATACAATTCTTTTGCTCAAAGAATATTCAGCAAAACCTTGAATACTAAAAAAAAGTGTAGCTAATTTATATACAAGAAGTCCTGATACCATTACAATTATGTTTGTGATTAATGTATAAATAAAATCTTTCTTCATTTTTATTTAAGTATTTTTATCACTTTTTTAGCTATAAGAAAACTCCCATACAGACTTATATGATCGTCATCTGCATATAGTGATTTTCCGTTTTTGTATACATAACAATACTTATTATCACAAAAAATATCTTCAATATCTACTACAACTGCATTATCAAATTTTTTAGCGATTTTTTTTATTTGTTCCCTATATTTTTGTTGTCTTTTTAGATACTCTTTTTTATCAATTTTACAAGAATTACCTATTGGTAAAAACCATCTTTTTAAACATCTTTTTGGGTCAAAACCCAGCTCTGGGTTCTCTAATATAAAAATTATTTTTATATTTTTATTTTTAAAGTATTGAAAAGTTTTTGCCAGTTTTTCCAAAAATAATACACTTGGATTATAATTAGGCGCATTTAGATAATACTCCCTATATCGTGTAGGCCTTTTAGAAAAACTTCTCTCAGTAATACCATATCCTTTTTCAGACATATAAATAGCTATTCTTGTGGTCATAATTAAAGTTTTTATATTAAGATTATTTAATACATTATAAATATCTTGTATTTTTCTTTCGCAAACATTGGTGTCTCGTAAAGTTTTACCTCTGTAACTATCTATATATGGTGGGCAACCACTATTTGCCAATAAAATTACATCCTTTTTTTGTTTCATTAGCAAACGGGCTAATCCTGTATAAATAGTATGAGCATGAGAATCACCAACTATAGCATAGTCAAATGCTTTAGCATCCTTTGAAGTTGCTCTACAATAGAAAAAGAGAGGCTTCCTCCCTAAGATTGATGTTGCTATATCTAAACAATTTTTATCATAAGCTTTATCTCTTTTGAAGTACAACTGTTGCTCTTTTACATATTCGTTTATAGGTCTGTCAGGGATACCATTTTTGATATATATAATATATCCCAATATAGCTACAAAAATTAGCATGAAAAAAAGTAATAAACTAAATTTATAACTTTCCTTTTTCCTAAAAGGAAGTTCTATAAATCGAAAAGTAAGAGTTGATAACAACAATGACAAAAATAAAATAAAAAATTTCATATAATACGAAGTAAAACCAAAAATGTGCAAAAAACTTAGCAATACATAATGCCATAGATACAATGAATAAGAAATTAGTCCCAAAAAAATCAAAATCTTATTCCCTAATAATAAATCTCTATAAAAGTTTGTTCTTAAAATCCATATGACAATTAGTATTAAGAAAATTAAAATTTTAAGTGGAGAATATATATGAGTGAAAAATACAATTGGGACAGCTAAAATAAATAAGGGAAAAAAGATTTTTCCAGATAAATACTTTGCTAAATAGTCTTTACTATAAAAGTATAAAAGTGCAGCAATTCCTCCTAATGTGAGTTCCCAGCCTCTACTAAAGGTATTATAAAATGCTTTTTCAGAAGCTATATGGAAGTAATACACAGAAAAAGAGAACAATATCAAAAACAAAACTAACAGATAATGTGTATTTAGCTTTCTAAACTTATAGAGAGTGATTAGTAAAAAAGGCCAGAAAAAATAAAATTGCTCTTCTACAGATAATGACCAAATATGCAATAATGGTTTGTAAATAGCCTCTTTATCCCAATATCCTACTTCATTAATCAAGTTGAAATTCTGATAATATAAAGCACTTGCTTTGACATGCTTTCCTAAATTTTTATATTCATACGTAAATAAGAACAGATAACCAACAATAAGAGAAAAAATTAATATAAAAATAAGAGCAGGAAATAAACGTCTCGCTCTGTTTCTATAAAACTCTTTTAATGAAAAATTATTTTTATTAAGCTTGGACACGATTATTAGGGTTATTAGATAGCCAGATAAAACAAAAAATATGTCTACCCCTATGAAACCAAAAGGAAATAGTTCAGGAAAAAAATGAAAAAGAACAACCAGAGATATAGATATACCTCTCAAACCATCCAAATAGGGATTATATTTTAAAGAATGTGGGATATTAACATTGAAAAATGTATTTAAACGCCTAAACATTGTTCAATAATTTTTTCTACAAAGTTTCTATTATATAAAGGTTCTATTGGTAAACTCAGCACATTTTTACTTGCCAGTTCACTATTTTTTAAATCTTCAAAAACTTCCATCCCATTAATTTGAAAAACTTTCATTTTGTGTAAAGGAACCGGATAATAAACCATCGTTTGTATGCCTTTTTCTTTCAGCTTTTGTTGGATTTCGTTTCTATCTTTTCCTTTTATCTTAATGGTATATTGATGATAAACATGATAAGCTTTATCTAAAACTTTTGGTAATTTTATCCAATCTGCTTCTTTTAAACCTTCATTATAAATTTCTGCTATTTTTCTTCTTCTTTCTGTAAATTCATCTATGTAATCCATTTTGGCTAAAAGAACTGCAGCTTGAATAGTGTCAAGCCTTGCATTATAACCTATATGGTCAACATTATACTTATCTTTTCCTCCATGTTTTCTGAGCATAAGTATAATTTCATAAAGTTCTTCATCATTCGTTGTTATCATTCCACCATCGCCAAATCCACCAAGATTTTTAGATGGGAAAAAACTAAAGCAACCAGTATCTCCAAAAGAACCAGTCTGTTTACCATCCCACTTAGCTCCGAAACTCTGGGCACAATCTTCAACTATAAATAAGTCATTCTCTTTTGCTATTCTAACTATTTCATCCATATTACAGGATTGACCATAAAGATGAACAGGAACTATTCCTTTTACTCTTTTTCCGTATTTTTGGACAGCTTTTTCTATAAGTTCAGGATTTATATTGTATGTGTCTAAATCAATATCTACAAATAATGGAGTTGCACCACTTCTTAAAATCGCATCTCCTGTTGCTGTAAATGTGAAAGGAGTTGTTATGATTAAATCATCTTTATCCCAATATTCTTGATTTTTTCTCTGAATAGCTAAAGCTCTCAATGACAAAACAAGTGCATCTGTTCCTGAAGATACTCCAATAGCATATTTTGTTCCTATATAACTTGCTATTCTATCTTCTAACTGTTTTACTTCATCTCCGAGGATAAAATTTGATTTTTTAATGACATTGTCCATACTTTTTTCTATTTTTTCATATTGATAAATAGTTTCAGACGTCAAATCTAGCATTGGAATATTCCTTTTAGCAAAATTTTTTATAAATTCTTTAAGTTCTTTAGGATGTATTCCTTTCTTACCAAGTTTCTGTAAAAATTTTTCATCTCTTGTCAAAATATATAGATTGAAAGTTTCTGCAGATAATTTTATTAATTCATCTTCTATATCAATGCTAGAAGCCCATTTTTCAAGGTCTATATAGGAAGGCGTTTTTAGTAATTTTATACTATGAGTTTTTAAAAAGAGAGAAATTATATCATTTGCAGAAACAGATATATTATTCATCTTCAACTGTTTTGATAAAATAAACTTTATATTGTGCAATTGAGAGGAAGACAAATATATAGGAATATCATTCTCAACAAAAGTCTTTTCTATTTCTTTAATGTAAGGATTATCTTTCGTTCTCAATAAAAAAAGGTCTAATACTATATTGTTATCCCATAATATCTTATAATCCATATTTTTCTCTAAGTGCATTCTCTAAAGCCTCTTCATCTGATATTTTTGATATATTCTCTTTACCGTAATATACTTTTTTTAAAAAATCTAAAAATTTGGTAGAATCGTCTTCTATTATTTCTACAATTATTTCCTCTTTATCTTGCAATTCGTCTATTAGTGGAATTAAGAATCCTTCTTTTACTCTTTTGGCTTTAACTTTCATATCTTTTCCTCCAGAGGATAAAATATATTATCCTCTAAAATATAAATACTTTCACAGTTTGTACAATAAATTTCTAGTTTATTTGTTCCTTTTTTTATAATACTTCCCTTTATTTTATTTTTATGAACTAGAATAACCCCACATTTACAAACCCAACCTACTCTTTTTGCTGGAACACCAGTATACAATGCATAATCTTCAACATCAGATACAACTACTGCTCCAGCTCCTATCATTGCATATTTACCGATAGTATTTCCACATACAATTGTTGCATTTGCACCTATTGTAGCTCCTTTTTTTACCAAAGTCTTTTTAAACTCGTGTTTTCTTTCTATGAATGCTCTTGGTGTTAATACATTGGTAAATACCATTGAAGGACCACAAAATACATCATTTTCAAGTTCTACACCTTTATAAACAGATACATTATTTTGAATTTTACATCTATTTCCTATCTTTACATCTGGTCCTATCATACAATTTTGTCCAATGATACAATTATTCCCTATTTTTGTATTAGGTAATATATGAGAAAAATGCCAAATTTTTGTCCCTTCTCCTACTTCAACAGGTTCATCTATGTAAGCTGAGCTATGGATAAAAACATTTTTACTTTTTCCCAAGCTTTTCCTCAACCAAAGGATGTGATTTTTCATTAAATCCTATTGGTTTAGCATTTCTTATTTGATAAACAAGTTCTATTGAAGGTCTTGCATCGTTTATACCAAATCCACCACCATTTAAAATATCCTCGTAAACAACTGTATGTAAATCTGTAAATCCACCTGAAAATTCTATCTCTTCTCCATCAAAAGTTATAGATCTATATGTTCTTTGGCCTTTCTGCTTTATTTCTTCTGGTAAATCATTATAATCTACGGATAAGAACCATCTTACATTAGCTTTCTCAAGCTCTATATAACCAGACATTTTTTTTAAGGGTTCAGAATAGTGAACCTCATGGTATTTTACATCTCCAAAAATCCACATAAGCATATCAAAAAAGTGAATTCCTATATTTGTTGCAACCCCACCGGATTTAGATAAATCTCCTTTCCATGAAACAAAATACCATTTTCCTCTAGATGTTATATATGTTAAATCTATATTATATTTCTTATTTCTATTTTTATATTCTTCTTCAATCCTGTTTTTTAGAGCAATTATTGAAGGATGAACCCTAAGTTGAAGTATATTATAAACTTTCCTACCTGTTTCTTTTTCTATTTCCTCTAATGCATCTAAATTCCATGGATTTAAAACTAATGGTTTCTCACATATTGCATCTGCATCATTTCTTAGTGCCCATCTTATATGTGCATCATGTAAATAGTTAGGAGAGCATATAGATACAAAATCTATTTTTTCTCCTTTTCTTCTTAATTTATCAATATATCTATCAAATCTTTCAAATTCTATAAAAAAATCTGATTCTGGAAAATATTGGTCTATAATTCCAACACTATCACATTTATCCATAGCAGCAACTAGAATATTACCTGTATCTTTTATTGCTTTCATATGTCTAGGTGCTATATATCCAGCAGCTCCTATTAAGGCAAATTTTTTCATTATAACCTCCAATATAAAAATCCATAATTTTCAGCTTTTTCCTTATTATAAAGTCCTTTAATATCTATTAAAACTGGCTTATGTTCGTTTTTCATTAATTCTTTATACTTTCTAAAATCTAATTCCTCTATAAATGGTTTATGTTTAACTGCTACTATAATAGCATCGTAAGGTGCCTGTTTGTCTATTTCTTTTAATAGCTCTATGCCATATTCTTCTTTTACTTCTTCTGGATAGGCGTATGGATCATAAACATACGCATCAATACCGTATTCTTTAAGTTCTTTGTAAACATCTACAATTTTTGTATTTCTTATATCTGATATGTTTTCTTTAAAAGTTAAACCCAGTATTAAAACTTTACTTCCTTTTACAGTTTTACCTGCTTTTATAAGTTTTTTTACAGTATTTTCTGCAACAAATTTTCCCATATAGTCGTTTATTCTTCTTCCGGCAAGTATAACTTCTGGATGATGTCCTATAGATTGAGCCTTAAATGTTAGATAATATGGATCCACTCCAATACAGTTATGAGTAATTATTCCATTAGTTGTTATGTAATTTTTTGTTTCGGGAACTTCCATTGAGTATATAAAATCCTTATGTTCTATTCTTTCAATATGTTTTACATTTGTGATATAGAATATATCCTCACTTTTGTAGTTTTTAACTTTTCCTTCTTTCTTATTATTCAATATTTTATTTAACTTTTTTCTCTTTTCATCTAAAAAGAAATCTACTAATTTTTTTGCAAAAGTTGTTGAAGAAATTTCTATTAGTCCTTTTCTTTTTTGGTGGTTTGGTAAAATTCCAAAATTAATTAGAAGTAAACTTATTTGATGATAAAGAGTTTCTGATGATGTAAAGTAAGAAATTTTTATTTTTCTGTTTGATGTAGAAACTCCTCCATCTCCTCTAAAAAGGCCTTTTAAAACTTCCTTTCTTATATCGTCATTATTGTACATAATAATATCTGGAATTTTTGCATCATAACTATCTCTACCAAGCTCTAAGTATTCAAAAAGATAACCTAATATTCTGTTTGATATTTTTATAGTTAAACTATTAAAAGTTTTATCTTCATAAATAGAAAATTGAATATTTAATTTATTTAAAATAGATTTTATGTCATTTAAAAGTTGAGTTTCGTATTTATTTATCGTTAATCTTATCCTAATACTCTTCTTGTCTTTTGTTAAACATCCTTCTGATAGATAGTATCCTATAAATCTAGCAAAATCCTTATCTATATGAATAATGGCAGGAATTCTTCCAAAAGAAGGTCCTCTTCCAGAAACAATTTCTAGTTCTTCCTCACTATAATTTTTTATAAAAAATTCTCTTAATCTTAGATAGTCCTTAAAAGGTAAATAGTTATTGTTAAAAAAGTTTGATACTTTCTTATCTAAATATTCCTTGCTTATATATCCTTTGAATTTTTCAAAATCTTTCCAGCTTTTGTTTTTAGGTTTTATTCTTAATTTATCTGTAAAATCAGATTTAGCAACTATATCTATAAGATTTAGTTTGACATTCTTATAGATGACAGGAAGTTTTGATATAACAGGAACTTTATCACCTTTATTCAATTGATTTGCTAACTTTACTTCATAAGAGTTTTTTTCTTTTACTATGAAGGGGTGTTTATCAGAGACAGTTAAAGTTTGCCCATTAGATAATCTTACCTTAATAAGATTTCCATATTGTCTCTTAGTAAAAACTCTAACCTGTTTAAAATCAAACTCTTTTTTAAAGGGGTCAAATGTTAAAACTTCTATCTTGTCATCTGGAATTAATAACTCTGTGCCATAAAAATTAATTTTTTTCTTTACCCTTAGTTTTCCATTTATAAAATCTTGAAAAGTTGTATCAAAAACTTTTCCTTTATATTTTACTGTTATAAATTCTGAACCAACTTGACAATGTCCACCAACTAACCCTGGTTCAAATCTTAAAAAGTTCCATTTTGTAGAAGCTGCCTCTAAAACTGCCCTTGTGTCTATTCCCATTTTGTTAAAGATAACAGAAAGCTCATTCATAAGAGCTATATTTAGGTCTCTTTGAGTATTCTCAATAACTTTAGCCGCTTCTGCTGTTTTTATATCTGGTGCTTTATGAACTCCAGCAGTTATAACACTTCCATAGAGCTTAGCTAAAAAATCTGTTATTTCAGGAGTATCTCCAGCTACAACTTTAACTATTTTATCTATTGTGTGCTGTTTATCCCCTGGGTTTACCCTTTCAGGAGAATATCCAACATTAAAATCTTTTTTCCATTTTAAACCACTTTCCTGTTCTAATATTGGAACGCATTCTTCCTCTGTTAAACCAGGATAAACAGTGCTTTCATAAACTACAATAGAGCCTTTTTGCATATATTTACCTACAGTTTTTGTAGCAGATTTTATAGGCCTTAAATCAGGAATATTATGCTCATCTATTGGGGTTGGAACAGTTATTATGATAACATTAGCTTTAGATATTTTTTCTGGATTATCTGTAAATTCTATATTACAGTTTTTTAATTCCTCTTGAGTTACTTCTCTAGTTCTATCGTAATTATTTTTTAGCTCATCTATTCTTTTAGGGTTAATATCAAATCCTATTACTTTATATTTTTTATCAAGTAAAACTGCTAATGGCAAACCTACATATCCAAGACCAACTACACATATCTTTACATTATCCATTATTTAAATCTCCTTATAATATGGTATATTTGATCTATCCTTCCCCAAAAATATCTCTAGTATAAACTTTATCTTTTACATCATCTAGTTCTGAAGAATATCTATTTGCTACTATTAAATCTGCATTTTGTTTAAGTTCTTTTAAACTAACTACTGGAAAATCTAAAAATTCTTTTTCATTTAGAAGAGGTTCATATATTATAACATTTACATCCTTAGCTCTTAGAAACTTTATAATATCAATAATTGCTGCCTCTCTAAAATTATCTGAATCTGATTTCATAGTTAATCTATAAATACCTACTGTTTTTGGATTTCTCTTTAGTATTTGTTCAGCAATAAAATATTTTCTAGCTATATTAGATTCTACAGTTGCTTTTATTAAATAATGTGGAATATTTTTTTCCATGTAATTTGCGAGAAGTTGTTTTGTATCTTTTGGTAAGCAGTATCCTCCATATCCAAAAGATGGGTTGTTGTAGTGCATACCAATTCTTGGGTCTAGACACACTCCTCTTATTATATCTTCTGCATTTAATCCATGTGTTTCTGCAAATGTATCAAGCTCGTTGAAAAATGCAACTCTCATTGCAAGATAAGTATTAGCAAATAGTTTTATACTTTCAGCTTCTGTTGAGTCTGTAAATAAAACAGGAACATCTTTTTTTATTGCTCCTTCTAAAAGCAAATTGGCAAAAAGTTTGGCTCTTTCTGATTTTTCTCCTACAATAATCCTAGATGGATATAGGTTATCGTATAGTGCTTTTCCTTCCCTTAAAAATTCTGGGGAAAAAATAATATTATCTGTTTTGAATTTTTCTTTTACTTGTTTTGTATATCCTATGGGAATTGTAGATTTTATTACCATAACAGCATTAGGATTGATTTCTAAAACTTCTTTTATTACTGCTTCTACTGATTTAGTATTAAAGTAGTTTGTTATTGGGTCATAGTCTGTTGGAGTTGCTATAATTACAAAATCTGCATCTTTATAGGCTTCAATAGGGTCTAAAGTAGCTTTTAGATTTAAAGGTTTGCTTTTTAGATACTCTTCAATATCTTTATCAATTATTGGTGAAACTTTTTTATTTATTAACTCTACTTTTTTAGGGTCTATATCTTTGATTACTACTTCGTTATTTTGGGCGAGTAAAATTGCATTAGATAAACCTACATATCCTGCTCCTGCAACAGCTATTTTCAATAGAAATCCCCCTATGGTTTACAAATTTTACTCGCCCAAAATAACGAAGTAGTAATCAAAGATATAGACCCTAAAAAAGTAGAGTTAATAAATAAAAAAGTTTCACCAATAATTGATAAAGATATTGAAGAGTATCTAAAAAGC
>QNYP01000032.1 GCA_003978675.1 Hydrogenothermus sp. | reverse complement strand
GTTGTTTTCCCGTGGTCTACGTGCCCTATTGTCCCTACGTTTACGTGTTCTTTCTCTCTTACAAATTTCTCTTTCGCCATCTTATTTTTTTACCTCCAACTTGTTTTGTTAAAATTTCACCACTGGAGCCCACGAGCGGACTTGAACCGCCGACCTCACCCTTACCAAGGGTGTGCTCTGCCGACTGAGCTACGTGGGCAAAGCAAAATAAAATAAATCACGCAAATATATATTAAAACATAAATTTATATAAAAATGCAAGATTATCTATTTAGAAATATTAAGAGGATTCATTAAAGATAATAAGGAGATATTTGAATTTTATGGAGCGGGAGACGGGACTCGAACCCGCGACCATCTGCTTGGAAGGCAGATGCTCTACCAGCTGAGCTACTCCCGCATATTCCAATGGTGGAGGAGGCAGGATTCGAACCTGCGCAGGCATACGCCAGGAGATTTACAGTCTCCCGCCATTGGCCAGGCTAGGCGACTCCTCCTTATTCACTTAAAGCTGGCGGTGGGACTCGAACCCACGACCTGGTGATTACAAATCACCTGCTCTGCCGACTGAGCTACGCCAGCTTATCAACAAAAGGGATAAATATAATATTAAAATTCCATTAATTTGTCAAGTCTATCTACCTATACTTGCTATTAATATAGAACTCATTGTTGTAGAAACATTCCAAAATAAAGTTGGATATATTCCAAGTATTAATACAATTATTGCCATTAAAATTAGAATAGCTCTTTCTGCCCCTGTAAAACTAAAGCTTAACTTTTTGACAGGCTCATACATATACATAACAGAGACTACCCTTAGATAATATCCAGCAGAAATTGCACTCATAATAACAAGCACAACTGCGAGCCACCAAACTTCTGAACCAATTAATGCTAAAAACACCCCCAGTTTACCCATAAATCCTACTGTTGGAGGAATACCAAGTAAAGAGAACATAAATACAAGCATTAACAGAGCCATTAAAGGAGATTGTTTAGCAAGTCCTTTAAAATCATCTATATGATTAGTCCATCCTTCATTTTTCTCAAA
Source organism: Hydrogenothermus sp. (assembly GCA_003978675.1). Classification (GTDB taxonomy): domain Bacteria; phylum Aquificota; class Aquificia; order Aquificales; family Hydrogenothermaceae; genus Hydrogenothermus. Next base: position 22,412 of record QNYP01000032.1, on the reverse strand, counting down.
AGCAGTTAAAAATACTAAAGCCCCTATAGCCATGAATATATAAATAAGAGAATAAAATATAAATGCTGCAAATCCCATGCCTGTTGGCGCAGCTAAAGCAGCAGTAATATATCCAGTATGTGCTATAGAAGAATAAGCTAGCATCCTTTTAACATTCTTTTGTCTTAAAGCTATAAAATTACCTACTATCATAGAAGCTGCTGCTAATAATGCCCATGCAAAACTCCAATCTTCAGAAACGTAAGGTAAAGCTTCTACCATTACTCTAAGAATAATCGCATAGGTTGCAACCTTAGCTGTTACTGCCATAAATGTAGTTATAGGAGTTGGTGCTGCTTCATACGCATCAGGAGTCCAGTGGTGAAAAGGAACTGCAGAAGCTTTTAGAGCAAGTCCTATTATTAAAAGTACTATTCCAGCAAGTAATCCAATATTTATACTTTCTTCATTGGTTGCAAGGCTTGCAATTTCCATAAAATCAAAAGTTCCTGTTGCACCATAAAGTAATGCTATAGCATAGCTAATAATAGCTGTTCCAACTCCACCTATTATAAGATACTTAAATGCTCCCTCTTTAGATTTATAGTCGTAATCAAATAAATCTTTTCTTTTTGTCCTATACATACCAATAAGGATATATATAGTTATAGACATAAGTTCAAGGCCTATATAAAAGGTTACTAGGTTTGGAGAAGAAACCATTATCATCATACCAAGTAAGGCAAATAGGGTAAGATAGTAAAACTCCCCAAAATATATTTCTTTTTTCTCAAAATAAGGTCTATATGTTGCAATAATGAATATGGTAGACAGTATTAAGAAGGCTTTAAATAGTAATGAAAAACTATCAACTATATAAAGTCCATATAGAGTAATATCTCCTTGTGATATAGAAAAAACTGAAAGTAAGGCTAATAATAAACCTGCTATTGTAGTTGCAGTTATTAGTGCTCTATTTTTAGTAAACAGTTCTATAAAGAACACAATAAAAGCAGTAATTAATACAATAATTTCTGGAATTAAAACTGCAAAATTTGGAACTCCAAGTCCTGTTACTAACTGCTCTATTATTGACATCCCTTAGCCTCCTAATACCTTTGAAAGAATAGCTAGTGAAGTATTATTAATTAAATCAACCCACCATTTTGGATAAATTCCTATTACAAACATAAGTATTATAAGTGGTAAAAATGATAAAAACTCAGATGTTTTTAAATCTGAGATTTGAGACCATTTATGTTTTTTGTTTTCATCTATTTCATTTTCTATAAACATAGTGTTATGGTAAAGCCTTAGTGTATATCCGGCTCCAACCACTAATGCAATACCTGCTAAAACTGCAAACAGAATACTTACTTTAAATGTTCCAAGTAATGCCAAAAACTCACCTACAAAACCTGATAATCCAGGAAGCCCTACAGATGCCATTGCAGAAATCATAAAGAATGTAGCAAATACTGGAACAAATCTAGCCATACCACCAAGGTCTCTCATTTCATAAGAATGAGCCCTTTCATAAATCCATCCTGCAGCAAGGAATAACGCAGCAGAAGTTAAACCATGGGAAATCATAGTAATAATAGCTCCATTCATTCCTTCCACATTAAGAGCAAAAGTTCCAAGTGTTACAAATCCCATATGAGAAACTGAAGAGTAAGCAATAACTCTTTTTATATGTGTTTGAGCTAAAGCCATAGCAGCAGTATAAATTATAGCAATTACCCCTAAGGTAAACATTACAGGAACAAAGTATTTTGATGCTTCTGGAAACCAAGGAACAGAAAATCTAACAAAACCATAAGTTCCCATTTTTAGTAGAACTGCAGCAAGTATTACAGAACCAGCTGTTGGTGCCTGAACGTGTGCAGCTGGAAGCCATGTATGGAATGGCCACATAGGAACCTTAATAGCAAAACCAAGTGCTAAAAGTAAGAAGAATATTAGTTCTAAGTTGAATGGTAATCCTACATTTATTAAATCAAAGTAGCTAGTAGATAACTTTCCATAGTGGAAATACTGGTAAACATAAAGCCCAATTACTCCAAGCAATAAGAATAATGAACCAAAGAATGTGTATATAAAGAACTTAGTTGCTGCATAAATTCTTTCCGCATATCCCCAAACACCAATAATTAAAAACATTGGAATAAGCATTGCTTCCCAGAAAATATAGAAAAACACTAAATCCCAAGCAACAAAAACCCCTATACATGCAGCTTCTAATACTAGAAATGCAATAAAGTATTCTTTTACTCTTTTCTTTATATTTGTGCTCCAAATAAATGAAATTAGAAAAGATAAAGCTGTTAACCAATACATTGTTAAACTTAATGCATCTACCCCTACTTCATAGCTGACACCGAATTGGGGTATCCATGTATATTTTTCATAAAACTGAATTTTATATTCAGAAAAATCATAAGCAAAAAGCATCCAAGTAGATATTACAAATACAATTGCAGAAACAATTATGCTTATAGGTTTAGCAAATCTTTCATTTAAGAAAAACAGTATACCCGCTGCTATTAACGGTAGCAGTATCGATATTGTAAGCCAAGGTATATTTGCTGGCTCAAATTGAAATGTCATCCTCTTCCTCCGCTACTTTACTTTATAAGTAGGAATAGTCCTAAAAATACAGCAATACCAAGGGTCATCTGTAAAACATAAGCACTTATTCTACCTGTTTGAGTTAAAGCAACTTTTCCACCTGTCCAAACAGAAGTTTTCGCAGAACCATCTACAATTCCATCAATGATAAATCTATCTCCAAGTTTCCACATGAATACAGAGAGTTTATAGTATCCATAAACAAATATCGCATAGTAAACATGGTCAAAATACCATCTATTAAAGAATAATTTATATAAAGGCTTAAATGTTTCTCCAAGCCATTGGTAGCTGATAACTTTCTTCTGGTAAACAAGATAAGCTGTAAAGATACCACCTATTGCTGTAATTAAAGCAAGTATCCCAAGAGGTGATGTTAAAGACTCTATCATAAAATGAATAGCATCTTCTGAAACATGAACATGGTGAGCTCTGGATAAACCTTCTTCCATTAATTTCTTCGTTTCTTCAGGAACAAAGCTATCTGACATAGCTCTTGGGTCTAATGCAGGTCTTAAATATTCAAGGAAAAATTCTCTAAAGAATCCAAGTACAACAGTAGCCCCAGCTAAAACAATAAGAGGCATTGTCATATTCCAAGGTGATTCATGAACATGCTCTTTAGTATGTGGATCTAATCTATCTCCATTTTCAAATGCTAGGAAGTAAAGTCTGAATATATAAAATGCAGTTAATCCTGCACCAAGCCAAAGTAATGCCCAGACAACCCAATTTATATGATATGCAGCTTCTATGATAGGGTCTTTTGAGAAAAATCCAGCAAATGGTGGGATACCTGCTAAAGATAACGCACCAACTAAGAATGTAGCAGCAGTAATAGGCATATATTTTCTAAGCTGTCCCATTTTCCATACATCAAGAATATGGTGAATTCCTATTAGAACTGAACCAGCAGCAAGGAATAAAAGTGCTTTAAATGTAGCATGAGATGCAAGGTGGAACATTCCATCTCCAAACAATCCTAGCCCCTCTGCTGCAAACATATAACCAAGCTGGGACATTGTAGAATAAGCAATAATTCTCTTTATATCATTTTGAACAAGTCCCATAGTAGCAGCAACAAATGCTGAAGCAGTTCCTATGTATAGAACAGTATCTAAAGCTACAGAAGAAGATGCAAATATTGGCATTAATCTAGCAACCATGTAAACTCCAGCTGCAACCATCGTAGCAGCGTGGATTAAAGCTGAAACTGGTGTAGGACCTTCCATAGCGTTCGGAAGCCATATATGAAGTGGTATTTGAGCAGATTTACCAACAGCTCCACCAAAGAGTAAAAGTGCAATTATTGTAATTGTCCAGTATCCAGCTTCCGGAAGTTTTGCAAATATATCAAGGTAATCTAATGTTCCAAATGTTACAAAGGCAAGTAAAATTCCCATTAAGAAAGACCAATCACCAACCCTATTAACTACAAAAGATTCAAATGCCGCGTTAGCAGCAGATCTTTTATTATGATAATAACCAATTAATAGGTATGAAACTAAACCAACACCTTCCCAACCAAAGAATAGCTGAACAAGGTTGTCAGATAAAGTAAGCATTAACATCATAAACACGAATAAAGATAAATAAGCAAAGAACCTAGGATATGCAGGCTCTCCCCTCATATAGCCAGTTGCAAATATAAAAATAAACGTAGAAATTACAGTAACCACACAAGACATTAAAGCTGATAAGGGATCCCATAATATACTAACTGAGATGTTATAGTCTCCAAGAGGAAGCCAGGTAAATAGTTTTAAATCATAATGTCCACCTACTTCATGAACATGTATAAAACCTGCTACAGAAGCAACTGCAGCTATGGCAACTCCTATAACTGCAACTATTCCTGCTAAAGGTTCCCTTAAAAATTTATATCCAAATAGTCCAATAATTACAGAAGCAATTAAAGGTGAGAAAGGAACTAGCCATAAGTAATTTAAATTCTCCATCCTGCTCCTCTTATAATTTTAGTTCTGTAATTTTTTCAATATCTACATCTTTCTTTAGTCTATAAATTGCCATTATAAGGCCAAGACCCACTGCTGCTTCTGCTGCAGCTATTGTTAAGATAAAGAATACAAATACCTGTCCTGCAACTTCATGGAGTTTCATATCAAATGCAACAAAAGCAATGTTTACTGAGTTAAGCATTAATTCTGTAGATATCAACACAGTAATAATATTCCTTCTAACCATAATACCAATTAGTCCTAGAACCATTAAAAGCCCACTTAACACTATGTAATACTCGTAAGGAATAGACATTCTTTAAACCCCCTGAACATCTTCTTTTTTTCTACCAAGGATAATAGCACCTATCATGGCAACAAGAAGAATTAAAGAAGCTACTTCAAATGGGAATAAATATTTTGTAAATAACATTGTTCCAACTGCTTTTGCATTCCCCAACTCTGATAAAACCTTTTCATCAAAAATTCCAGTTGAAGACTGCCATACTCCATAAATTGACACATAAGCAAGCTCCAGAAATACAATAAAACCTACAGGGATAGATAAGAGCATATACTTACCATCTGTAGCCTGACCTTTAAATTGAGGAACTGTTGAAATTACTAAAACATAAAATACAACAATCGCAACAGCATAAATTAAGATTTGTAAAGCTCCAACTAACTCTGCACCCATTGTGAAAAATAAGCCTGATACCATTATTAAGGTAGATATTAAAGAAAGGACTGTATAAATAATATTCTTACCAAAAACAACATAAATAGCAGATAAAACTGCAAGTGTTGAGAATACCCAAAATGATATAGCATTTAAGTCCATTCAATCTGCCCCCACAGTTTTTCTCGATTTTTATCATCTATCCATATTCTATCCGGCTCATTGTATCTTCTATTATCAAAATCTCTTCCTCTTTCAGCCATATCATCTAAATGAATAACACAGCCTTTCCTATCATAAGATGCTCCTTCATACTGATCTGTCATTATAATACAATCAACGGGACAAGCATCTACACAAAGACCACAGTATAGACAATTTAGCAAATTCATATCAAACTTTGTTACTCTCTTCTTACCATTTGGAAGTTGCTCTGCTTCAATCCTAAAAAGCGTAGGCATTGGACAAGCCTGTTGGCACATATAACACGCCACACATCTGCTTTCACCTTCTTCTATTTCCATAAACTTAAGTAAAACATTAAACGAAGGTGGCTCTTTTCCATCTCTAACTCTATGTGCATGAGTTCCTCTAAACCTTTTTGGAGGAGTTAATTTCTCATATGGATAAGCTGTTGTTATTGTTTTTCTAAAGAAGTTTTTTATAGTAATCTTCATTCCTTTTATAAAATCAAGGAAAAAAATCCTTTCCTTATATGTAAGCTTTGGCCTTTCTAGATATTTAACCTTTACCATTTTTTATCCAAAAATCATTATCCAGATAGCTACAACTAAGATATTTACTAACGAAAGAGGAAGCATCACTTTCCAAGCAAGTTCAGTAATCTGGTCAACTCTATATCTAGGAAGTGTCCAGTGAACCCATAAGAAGAACATAAACATCATAGCAAGTTTTAAGAAGAACCAGATAAATGGTGATAATGCTCCAAAGATGTGAGGACCGTTCCATCCTCCAAAGAATAAAATTACAGCAATCGCACTCAAAACAAATGTAGCAATATACCATTCAGCTAAAGGGAATAATCCAAATTTCATAGCCGAATATTCTGTGTTATATCCTGAAACTAGCTCTGCTTCTGCTTCCTGAACATCGAAAGGCGTTCTTCCTGTTTCTGCTAAGATGGCAAATAAAATAACTATAAAACCAAGTATATTTGGAATAATAAACCAGAGTCCCTGTTGTGCTTCAACAATTCCTCTTAGAGAAAACGTTCCTGCTTGCATAATTGGTCCTACCATTGCAAAACCAAGGGCAACTTCATAACCGATTAAGACTGCAGCTTTTCTAAGACCCCCAATCATTGGATATTTTGAGTTAGATGCCCATCCTGCAAAGATTACTCCATAAATAGAGATACTACCAAATGCAAGGGCAAGGATTAAACCAACATTTAAGTCTGTTATGTAAGGCTTTATCTCATATCCAAATATGTTTATAGGCTCTCCAAATGGAACTACTGCAAGAATCATTATTGCAGGAACAAAAGCAAGCAGTGATGCAAGATAAAATAAAAATCTATCAACACCTTGGGGAACAATATCTTCCTTTGTTAGAACTTTTAAAGCATCAGCTATAGGCTGAAGTAATCCATGCCAACCAACATGTAAAGGACCTGGTCTTTGTTGAACATGACCTGCGAACTTTCTTTCAATCCATGTTAAGTAAGCGGCTAATAAGAACATTCCTATTATAAAAACAAGAGATTTTACACCTATAGCAATACTTGTAATTATAAGCTCCTTCACCTTTTTAGCCCCTAGTGTTTAGACTTTTTGCTAAAACATATTATCATAAGAATTACAAAAATGAAACATTGTTTGATTTTTACTGACTATTATTTTAATAAAGCTAACAATATTCCACAACAAGACAAAATAGCTGTTATAGTGTATCCAACAGGAAAATCAAGGCTTACAGCAAGTATTACTGCAAACAAGGAAAGAACAGTGCCATACAATACACCGACAAAAAAGGAATTTTTCTCACTTATAAGCAGTCCTACAAACGCAGGTATTACCAAAAATGTAAAAACTACTAACACACCTACAAGAGAAACTGAATGAACTATTGTTAAAGCAAAAATTGGAAAGTATATAAATTCGTAATAATTTGATCTCTTTGAAAAATAAAGAACAGCAAAAAAAGTAGAATATAAAACTGCACTTATGAAAACATCTTTAAAATCCACATATAAAACATCTGAAGCTGTTAACTCTTTTATATGTTCCATTCCTGAAGGGTTTTTTGACATTACTAGAAATAATATAGAAAATCCAAAAGCATAAAAAATTCCAATAAATGCCTCAGTATATCTATTCTTTTTATTAACAAAAGCTATAATCAAAGCAGTTATAACTGCAAATAAAACAGAAAATAAGTATTTAAACTCTCCATGAAAAAAAACAAGGGAGAAGGCAGTCCCCACAGCTGCCATCTGCCCTACCGCAAGGTCTGTAAAAATAATCTGCCTTTTAATAATTTCTATTCCAAGATATGTATGCATTAAAAGTAGTATAAAAATTACTAAGAAAACAGGGATTAATAAATCTATCATTTTATAAGTCTCCCTACTATCTCATTAAATAAAAAAAAAATATCTTTAACCTGTGGTAAAGAGTTTACATCATGGGGTAGTAAAACTGGTTTTATTCCTGTTTTCTTTGATATAAACTGAACAGGGTTTTTAGGATTATAAATAGCATAAGTTATAAAGCTTATTTTGTGTTTTTTTGCGAAATCAATTAATTCTAAAAGATGAGAAGTTGTTGGAGGAATTCCAGGGAATGGTTCTAAAGTTCCTACTATGTTTACCCCATATCTTAAAAAAAAGTAATCAAATATTCTATGGTATTCAAAAACGAAAGTTCCTTTTAAGTTTTTCATCTTTTCACTCCACTCATTTAGTTTTATTTGCCACTTTTCTTTAAAAGACTTTAGATTGTCCATATAAAATTCACAATTTCCTTTATCTACAACACATAATCTCTCCGTAATTGCCTCTGCAATTTTAGAAATTTTTACAGGATCTAAATAAAAATGGGGATTTCCCTGCGGATGAACATCTCCAAAAGCCCTTGAAACTACTTGAGGTTTTTGTATTAAGTCAAAAAGTGTTGATAAGTCTAGAAAACCTATTTTTCCTGGTAAAATTTTCCCATTATTTGCTCTATCTATTAACGGTGGAAGCCAGCCTATTTCAAGCTGTGCACCATTTATTATTAAAAGATCTGCATTCCTAAGTTTCACTACAAGAGATGGTCTTGGAGGAACAAAATGAGGATCCCACTTTCCATTAGATAAGGAAGAAACATCAACTTTATCTTTTGCAATTTCCTTTACTATACTTTTTATATAAGGGTATGTTGCTATAACTTTAACCTTTGCATTTGCTGTTAAAGATATTACAGTTAATAAAAATATTATTGATAATATTCTCATTTTTCCCTCCTTTAAAGTCTTAAAATTTATGAGCACCATGTGCACCAATTGCAAAGTTTATCTCTAAAATAAATTCATTTATTTCCTTTCTTTCATCTTCTATAAACTTGCTTCTATCATAGTTATATTGAAACCTTATTCTTGTCCATTCTGAAGGTGTAAAATCAATCATTAAAGAATATCTATCCAAATCTTCAGTTATTTTTTCCCCATTAACTTCATTTTTATTTAAGAGGTCATATCTAAAACCTAACCTCCATCTTTGACTGAATCTGTAAATCGTTTGAATATAAAATCCTCCTTGTCTTTTTTCTAAATTAGATAGATTCATGTTTTTATAAATGAATCCATCTAAATTTCTATAAAAATATTCACCTTGAAATGATATGTATTTGTAAGAATCAATAAAATATTTTGCAAATATATCAAACCCGTAAATCTTTGTATTTCCTCCAAAAGCATGTGGTTCTTCCTGATCTTCAAGATGATTAAATCTTGTTTTTCCACTTAGATAAGAAAAACCTCCTAAAAAAGTTAAATTACCTATATCATAAGAGGTCTTAACAAAAGCAGTATATAAGTTTGGAACAGGCGCTTTATAAAAAATAATTTTTCCATTATTTTCTATAGATTCATATCCAAAGCTATATTCATTTTCCCCTTGAAAAAGCTCTGTTCCCATTAGTAAATAAAAAGGTGCTGGTGCTATCCATGTAAGTTGAACACCTTTTTCACTTAAACCTTCATCCCCAAATAGAACTTTATAAATAAGAGGAATATCCACAAAATCCCAGTAGTGCTGATGCTGTGAATTTATTCTTCCTATAGAACTTAAAAACTTTCCTCCTTTCACCTGTATATTGTAAGGAAGGGAACGGGTGGTAAAGTAAAGCTCCTCTATTTCAAAAGCCCCTTCTGTAATATGAAAAATTCCCATTAAATTAATGTAAGGATCAACAGCAGATTCTAGAGATAGTTCAGCATAGTTTAAATTAAATCCTCTATTTGCATTCATAGGAGCATGTTTATGTTCTCCATGTTTATGGATAAGCTGATGCAAGAAAGCTGGTATTTCAAGACTTTCATAAGTTTCATCCCTGATATCTCTACTTACATATGAAAAATCAGCAATTAAAGATATGTTTGGAACAAATTGAGGTTGTGCAAAAGGATTTGTAAATTGGGATGGTGTATACGAAATATAATCTTGCGAATATACATAAAAATTAAACAACAATAATATAGCAATAATATACTTCTTCATAAAAAGCTCCTCCTGATTTTTAGAAGTTTTTTTGTTGAATAAATTAAGATTCGTAAGATATGTAATATTTACATATAAACAGGAGGAGCCCGTTGGTTTGCTTTAGATAAAAATGTTTTATATGGATTTTTATAATTTATAGGGAAACTAAAGGGTACTTCTTCTGGAATAATTAGCTTTATTGGATTATAGTCAGGTTCTTCTAAAGTTTCATTAATCTGAAAAACACAAATAGGACAGTCATAATGAGGCTTCAAATCATAATGGTGGTGTGTTGAAGATAAAACTACAGAAAAGAAAAATAAGCCTATTAAAAAAAGCTTTTTAAATATTTTCAAATTCATTTATCTATCAGTTTCACCTACTACAGGGTCTAAACTACCAAGTAAAACTACTGCATCAGCTATTGTCCTTCCTTTTATAAGTTCTGGAAATATCTGAAGATTGTAAAAAGCCCCCGAACGAATTCTAAGTCTGTAAGGTTTTCCTTCCCCTTGAGATACTATATAAAATCCAAGCTCACCTCTTGGGTTTTCTCCAGAAAGGTAAACTTCTCCAATAGGCGCCTGTTCTCCATAAATTCTAAGATTAAAATCTTTAACCATAGATTCTATAGAAACAAAAGTTTCATCTAAAGTAGGTAAAACATAAGGATTATCTGTTGCTATATGTTTATCATCTTTCATTTTTTCAAGTTTTTTTATACATTGCTCAACTATCCTTAAACTTTGGCGCATTTCTTCCATTCTTACTAAATACCTATCATAGGAATCTCCAACAGTTCCAAGAGGGATTTCAAAATCTACTTCTGAATATGCATCTGTAGGTTGTATAGCCCTTATATCATAAGGAACTCCTGAAGCTCTAGCTACAGCACCTGTTAATCCATATTGGTAAACATCTTCTTCAGATATAACTCCTATTCCTTCGTTTCTCTTTATCCATATTCTATTTTTAGTAAGTATTGTTTCATATTCTCTTAACCTTTCTGGGAAATCTTTAACAAAATGCTTTATAACATCTAAAGCTCCTTCTGGTAAGTCTTGCCTTACCCCTCCTATTCTTATATATGAAGAATTTAGCCTTATTCCAGCAATTCCTTCTATAATATCCATTAATTTTTCTCTTTCTCTAAATGTATATAAAAATATAGTCAAGGCTCCTATATCCAATGCAAATGTCCCAAGCCAGAGAAGATGAGAATTTATTCTTTGAAGTTCACACATCATTGTTCTTATCCATTTTGCTTTCTCTGTAGGCTCAACATCTAGAAGCTTTTCTACTGCATTAACATAGGCTACATTACTACATATTGCAGATATGTAGTCCATTCTATCTGTATATGGAATTATCTGTGTATATGTTATATCTTCTGATAACTTTTCTATTCCCCTATGGAGTTGTCCGAGAATAATATCACAGTTTTGAACAGTTTCCCCCTGCAAATCAAATAAAAACCATATAGTTCCATGTGTTCCTGGATGTAAAGGTCCCCAGTTTAAAACTATCTGTGCCTGCTTTTTAGGAAGTCTTGCTCTTTCTGTTTTCTCTAAATCTTCAAGAGTAGGTAAAGCTGTGTGGTATTCTTCATAATCATGGCTTGGAAATTCTCCTGGTCTTTCGTTTAAAGATGGTAAATAGGTATCCTTTATACCTTCTTTTGGAAAATCTTTTCTAAGAGGATAATAAGGGTATCCTTCCCACATAAACATTCTAACCAGATTTTCATGTCCTTCAAAAACAACTCCAAACATATCGTAGGCTTCTCTTTCTGCCCATTTGGCTCCTTTCCAGAGATTTATAATAGAAGGAAGTTTATCGTCCTCAGCCCAAGTTTTTATACATATTCTTTTTTTAAGTAATGGTGAAAATAGAAAATAAATCCCTTGAAATCTTGGATTATGGAAAGGATAGTCTACTATTGTAAAATCTATAAAATGTTTAAATTCTAATTCTGGGTTTTCCTTTAACTCCTTTAAAAGAGGAATTAATTCTTCCTTATCTACTTCTAAAAATAAAAGTTCCTTGTTTTTTTTTAGTTTTAAGGTATTAAATTTATGTATTAGAAACTTTAACTTTTCCTCTTCTATCCAAGACAAAATAACACCCCTTTTTAAAAGATATTAGTAAGGAAGGCAAACCATATTAATGAGGCTTGCCCTTATTTTTTTATAGGGAATGAAGGGGCTGCTTGTTTTACAGGTATTTCTTTAAATTCTTTTCCTTCTTTATAAGCCTTTATTTTTTTCTGAAGCTCTAAAATTCCCCAAAGTAATGCTTGTGGTGTTGGAGGACAACCGGGAACATACACATCAACAGGGATAATTCTGTCTACCCCTTGTAATGTAGCATAAGTTGGGAAAGGTCCTCCTGCAGAAGCACAACCACCCATAGAAATAACCCATTTAGGCTCTGGCATTTGCTCATATATAAGTTTGAGCATTGGCGCAACTTTGTTAACAACAGTTCCTGCAACTATTAAAACATCTGATTGTCTTGGAGAACCTCTAAATATTATTCCAAGCCTATCTGTATCAAATCTTGATGCTGCTGTATGCATCATTTCTATAGCACAGCAAGCAAGCCCTACAGATACTGGCCAAAGGGAATTTCTTCTTCCCCAACTTAAAACTTCTTCTGCAGTTGTTAAAATTATTCCATTGTTGTTCATTATTGCCATCTTAACGCTCCTTTCTTCCAAGCATATACAAATCCTATAGTTAATATAGTCAAGAAAAGGAACATTTCTATAAAGATTAATCCTGCATTGTATTGGACAAAGGCTTTATAAATAACAGCCCATGGAAATACAAAAGCTGCTTCAAGGTCAAATAAAACAAGTAGAAGACCAAGTAGATAATATTTCTGGTCTAAAGAAGTTTGTGCAGTTTTATCGTAAAGGGGAACTCCACATTCGTAAGGATATTCTTTAAGAGGTTCTGGTCTTGATGGGGCAATAATTCTATTTATAACAAGCATAGCTACACCAACAACCGTAGCTGCTACGAAGAATATTACCAATGCAAAATATCCTGTCATAACACCCCTCTAATCAAACACTGTTTTACTTTTTGCAGTAAATAAAAATACCAGTAAAAATTTAAAAAGTCAAAGTATACACATTTATATATTTGTTTATAAATTATTTTCCAAGGATCTTTGCTTATTTCTTCTTTCTTCTTCATTTTTCTGGTTATATAATCTTCTGAATTTCTTTGTCATATATATTAAATATGTCTTGAATCCTAAATGCGGACTTTCAAGTCTTATTATAGAATTTCCTTGTTCAAAAATTGCATATCTATCCCCTACAAATGGAATATTTGAAGATTTTAATGTGTATTTATTTCTTAAAGAATTATAAAGTCTTCTCCAATATGTATGATTAAAGTTCTTTGGAAATTCCATTAGTACTGCTTGTAACTTTTTATCTTTATCAAAAATTAGTGTTATATCTTGCAAACCTTCTATATTAAGCTCTGAGGAGTTTATTCCATACATATCTCCAAGGGTATATTTATTAATGCCCTTATACTTCAAGTTATATTTTGCCTTAGCATCTGATATAGTTGCACTACCCATCTCTAAACCTAAAGGTTTTGGATTATCTCCTGCAAAAGATAAAGTAAAAGAAATTAATAAAGTGAAAACGTAGTAAGCAAATTTTTTCATTTCATTACCTCCCTCAAAGTTTTTACTATCTATTTTTTAATAACTGAGGTTTGTTAAATTTCTGACTCTTTTAGAAATTTGCCTTTTTGTTTTATATAGGAAATTAACATTCTATAGGTTGGATTGTTCTCTATTGTTTTTTTATCTCCTATTATGATAAGTTTTCTCTTTGGTCTTGTTATTGCAACATTTAACCTTCTTAAATCTTCTAGAAAACCTATGTCTCCTTCTTCATTAGAACGAACAAGAGAAATTATTATTACTTCCTTCTCTCTTCCTTGAAAACCATCAACTGTTTGAATTTCTACATCTTTTACTAATTTTTTTAGAAAATCTTCTTGGTCTTTGTATGGTGTTATTATTCCTATATCTTTCGGTGAAAGACCTGCTTCTAGAAGTTCCTCAACTATGTTTTTAATTAGCTTTGCTTCATCTGGATTGTATTTTGATTGGCTATCTTTTTTCTGTTTTTCTGGAAAATGCCCCTGTGTATCTATAAAGATAATAGGGGTATCATCTATAATTGGTGAATTTTGTAGAGTTTTTATAATTTGAGATAAAGTTATGTTTCTAACACTTTCATCTGCAATAAGTTCGTTATTGTAAAACTGCCGTGAAGGAAACTTCATTATTATTTCATTCATTCTGTATTGAATTTTAAGCATATAAACAAATTGAGGATATAAATTTGTAAACCTTTCAAACATCGTAAATGAAAGCTCTTTTGCTTCTTCGCTTAATATAGTTGGCGGTAGTTGTTTATGGTCTCCTGCTAAAATTGCTTTTTTGGCCTTTATAAGTGGCATTAACGTTGAAGGTTCTGTTGCCTGTCCTGCTTCATCAATAAAAACTACATCAAATTTTTTTTCTTTTAAAAAATGGGAATAGCTTCCTGAATTTGTAGCCAAAACTATATCGCTTGTGTTTATAATATTGTTAATTATTTCCTCTTCTACTTTTAATTTTTCTTCAATTAAAGCTGATATTTGTTGTTGTAGTTGTATCCAATTTGCCATTGATTTTATTGTTTGGATTTTGTGTCCTCTTACTTTCTTTTCTAATTTTGCATATAAAAGAATTTCTTCATCTGTTAAACCTCTTCTTTTTGCTGGGACTGGTTTTTGAAAATTATCTTGTTGTTTTTTTAATTTTTGGATTTTGTTTTCTAGTTCTCTAATTTTTTGATACTTTTTATGTTTTGTTAGTTTTATATCTAAAGACTGGGATAATATATCCTCCCTAACTCTTGCTGGGTGTCCTATTCTTACAAGGTTAACATTGTATTTTAATAGTCCTTCAACTAGATTATCTACAGCTGTATTGCTATCTGCTGTAGCTAGTATTTTTTTCCCTTGTTTTATATGCTGAATAATACTTTCTATTAGCGTTGTTGTTTTTCCTGTTCCTGGTGGTCCGTGTATTAAAAAAATTTCTTTTGCCAATAAGGATTTTTTAACAGCTTCTTTTTGAAACTTGTTTAGGTTTTTGTTTTTAAAATCAATATTTAAATTTTCTTTTCTATATTCAGGCTCTTTGTTCCCTAATATTATTCCTTCATCAAATATATTTTTACTATTTACAAAATCTTCTAATGCTTCTTCCATACGCTTAAAAGTGATATCATTTACATATAAGTCTATTCTATACCTTGATTTTGTGTTTATTTTTTGAGAAAAAACTAATGTTAAATATTTATTTCCTTTTTCTAAAACTGTCGCTTCTATTCCATCTTTTAATGGATTTTTTACACTTACTAAAACTAAATCTCCTGCGTTTATCTGGTGTCTAGGCATTTCTTCTCTGGAGAATTTATAAAGATAAAAGCCTCCTATGTAATCTCCTAAAAATTTTGCTTTGCAGTTCAGAATTGCTCTTCCTTTTTTTTCTCTTTCTTTTCCTGATAGTTTTTTTATTTCATTAATATAGAATTCTTTTTCTGCTTTCCTTTCTTTTTCTATAAGCGGTAAAAAGTAATTTTTGTATTCTTGTTTATCCTTAAACTTTAGCTTCATTTAATTCCTTGTAAGAAGTTTTTCTAGGGAATTTATCACCATATCTGGCGTTATCAACTTCATACACTTAAAATGCTTTTCCGGACACTTATTATGTCCATGTAATCCGCAGGGTCTACAATATAGGTCTTTTATTTCTACTACTATGCCGTTTCTATATGGATAAAATCCTAAATCTGTTGTCGTTGGGCCGTATATATCAACTACTGGTGTATTAAATGCAACTGCCATATGAACTGGTGCAGAATCATTAGATATTAATGCTTTTGCATTTTTTATTATTGAAAAACTCTGTCTTAAATTTGTTTTTCCTGTTAAGTCTATTACATTCTTTGTTTTTATATCTAATAGTATATCTTGGGCTGTTCGTATATCTTCTTTTCCTCCAATTAATACAACTTGAAAATCTTTAGATAATATTTTTATTAATTCTTTGAAACCTTCTTCTGTCCATTTTTTTGTCTGCCATTTTGAACCGGGGGCAATAACTATATAGTTGTCTTTTTCTAACGAGAAACTTTTATAAAAACTATCTTCTTCCTCTGTTAAAAATAACTGTGGATATTTTTGTAATTTACCTTCATTAAAATTAGGTAGAAACTTTAATAACCTAAAATTTCTATCTATTTCGTGAGTCCCATCAAATGTATGTTTTGCTTTTTTCGTATACAGAAATGAAAACCCCGCTTTGTCAAAGCCTATTCTTTCTGGAATTTTAGCTAAAAATAGCGAATAAGAAGCTCTATGAGACCTATGAGGCGAAATGGCTATATCAAATTTAGCCTTTTTTAGCTGTTTTATAAGCGAAAATGTAGATTGTTTTTTTTTGTCAAAAATTATTAGCTCATCTAAATATGGATTATTTTTAAAAACTTCTTTGCCAAAAGGTTTAGATATTAAAGCTATATAACTATCTGGATACAGATTCTTTAAAGAAGAAACAAGGGGAGTTGTTAGTATTAAGTCCCCTAAAAATGCAGTTTGCCATATGACTAACTTCATTACTTTATTAATTGGTTAATAAACTTTTCTATATCTTCTATGCTTTCTGCGATTATATCTCTGTGTATAGTAAATCTGTCCTTGTCTAGTTGCTCTTTTGTAGCTTTATAATGATGAACCCCTTCTTTGTCTTCAATTAATCTAGATGTTGACTCTGGACGGAGTAAAACTCTTTGAATTTTTCCATCAGGGGTAATAAATACTAAATAAGGGACATCTACTTTTGATATATTGTAGTTAAAAATTGCATCACTATAAGCTCTATAAACAGGAATTTTTAGAGGTATTACCTTTTTAGCCTCTTGAACTTCTTTTCCATCAGATTTGGATAGTAAAACTGCCATAAATTCAACTTTATCCTTATATTTTTCATATAGATTGTTCATTTCAGGTAAAAAGTAGTAAGTTCCTGTTCTATCTCCAATAGCCCAGAATATTATTACCACAGGTTTTCCTTTTTTTAATATATCTTTTAGGTGATACTCTCTACATCTTTTTTTCAGTTCTCCATTTTCTCTGTAATATATATCTGTCGGGTAGTATATACATTCTTCTCCTAAAAATGTAAAATCTGGAGCTTTTTTACCTATGAGTTTTCCTTCTTCATATGCAAAAGAAAACGTCGAAATAAGTAGAATTAGGTATGTAATTATTCTCATTTTTTGTCTCCTTAAATAGCTTGTGAAAATCTTTTTTCTTTTTTAGCCATTGTATATATATCAAAATTTACTGCTATGTTTCTAATAAGCAGTCTTCCTGCAGGTGTTATATCTATTCTATCTTCATAGATTTTTAATAAGCCATCTTGCTCCTGCTCTTTTAGTCTTTCCAATTCCTCTGCAAAGTATTCATCAAAATTTATACTATATTTTTCTTCAATCTCTCCCTTATAAAGCTGGAAATGAGACATTAATCTCATTATCACATCTCTTCTTATAATATCATCTTCATTTAGTTTTACTCCTCTTAAGGTGGGAAGTTCTCCTTTTTCTACTGGTTCATAGTAATCTCTTAATGTTTTTGCATTTTGTGCATAAGCATCGTATAACATACTTATTGAAGTTGCTCCAAAACCAATAAGCTCTGCTTCAGCGTGGGTTGTGTATCCTTGAAAGTTCCTATGCAGTGTTCTTTCTCTTTGTGCTACTGCAAGCTCATCATCAGGTTTTGCAAAGTGATCCATTCCTATAAAGATGTATCCCGCTTTTGTTAGTTTATCTATTGTCATTTTTAATATTTCAAGTTTTTCTTCTGGTGGTGGAAGAGTTTTCGGGTCTATCATTCTTTGAAGTCTTTTTAGCCAAGGAACATATGCAAAATTAAAGTTTGCAATTCTGTCTGGATTAAGCCTTATAGTTTTTTCTACTGTATCTGTAAATGTTTCAAGTGTCTGATAAGGAAGCCCATAAATTAAATCTATATTTACACTTTCAAAGTCTGCTTCTCTAATCCATTTCATGACATTAAATATCATTTCTTCTGGCTGGATTCTATTGACTGCCTCTTGGACTTTTGGATTAAAATCCTGTATTCCAAAACTTATTCTATTAAAACCAAGTTCCCTCAGTAAGAAAATTCTATCTCTATTTACATGTCTTGGGTCTATTTCTATAGAAATTTCAGCATTCTCATCAAAATCAAATCTTTTCTTTATTTCATTGAAAAGCTGGATAGTCTGGTCATCTTCTAAATAGTTAGGTGTTCCTCCTCCCCAGTGTAGCTGGACTACTTTTCTATCCTTATTTATATACCTTGAAGATATATCCATCTCTTTGTATAAATGCTCTAAATACGGATTAGACACCTCTTTCCTTCTAGTAATAATTACATTACATCCACAAAAATGACATGCAGACTCACAAAAGGGTATATGAAAATATAAAGATAATGGAGTTTTTCTCTCATTTGACTGGATAATCTTTTGTTTAAAATCTTCTGCTGTAAATTCTTCTGTAAACTCTTGTGCTGTTGGATAACTAGTATATCTTGGTGCAGGTTTAGCATACTTTTTTATTAAATTTATATCAAACTTAACATCTTGTGGTAAAACAGACATTTTATTATCTCCATATATTTAATGGTTAGAAATATACTATACATTATTTTGTTAATCTTGCAAGAAAAATTTTGTGAAAAGAAAGGGAGAAAATCTCCCTTATTAACAATAAAGAATTATCGATTTAAAATCTCTATTGCATTTTTTATAACATTTTCAACAGTAAACCCAAATTTTTCCATTAATACACTTCCTGGTGCTGACGCACCATAGCCTTCAAGCCCTATTATAATTGCATTTTCTCCTACAACATCTCTCCAACCAGTTTTTACCCCTGCTTCAACAACAACTTTAGGAATATCTTTAGGTATAACTTTATTTTGATATTCTTCATTCTGTTCAAAAAATAGTTCCCAAGATGGCATAGAAACTACATTTGCTTTTATTCCTTTTCCTTTAAGTTTTTCCGAGGCTTCCAAGCATAGATAAACCTCTGAACCAGTTCCAATTAAAACAATATCTGGATTTTCATACTCAACTAATAAATAAGCCCCTTTTTCTACACCATCTCCAATTGGATATTTAGACTTATCTATAACAGGCACATTTTGTCTTGTTAAAACAAGCATTGCTGGTTTTTTCCTTTTTATTGCTATTTCCCATGCTTTTACAGTTTCATTAGCATCCGCAGGTCTTATTAAAGTCATATTTGGCATAATTCTAAATGCCATTAAATGTTCAATAGGTTGATGTGTAGGTCCATCTTCTCCAACACCAATACTGTCATGGGTAAATATAAATATAGAATGGATATTCATTAATGCAGCAAGTCTTATGGATGCTCTCATATAGTTCGTAAACACAAAGAATGTAGCTCCAAATGGTATTAAACCACCGTGTAAAGCCATCCCGTTTACAACTGCCCCCATTGCATGTTCTCTAATTCCAAAATGTATATTTCTACCTGAAGGATTATCACAGTAAAAATCGCCTTTTCCTTTTAAAACTACCTTGTTAGAAGAAGCTAAATCTGCAGAGCCCCCAATTATGTTAGGTAGTTTATCTGCAAGTTTATTTAAGACTTCTCCTGATGCTGACCTTGTTGCAACAGATTTTCCTGCTTCAAACTGTGGCATATCGTTAAATAAATCTTCTGGAAGCTCCCCATTTATCCATTTTTTAAACTCTTTAGCTAACTCTGGATAGGCTTTTTCATATTCTTTAAATAGATTATTCCATTGATTCTCAAACTCTTGTCCTTTATCTATAGCTTTTCTAAAGTGGTTTAAAGCTTCTTCAGGAATATAAAAAGTTTTATCTTCTGGAAAACCTAAAGCTTTTTTTGTAGCTCTTGCTTCTTCTTCTGATAAAGGTGCTCCGTGAACTGCAGGATTATCTTGTTTTGGTGAACAACAACCAATGTGAGTCTTTACTCTTATTAAAGATGGTTTTTCTTTTTCGTCCTGTGCTGCTTTTATTGCTCCATAAACTGCTTCCAAGTCATTACCATCTGGAACCGTAATCACATGCCAGCCTGCAGCTTTAAATCTAAGTTCAACATCTTCATTCCATGCTATATCTGTTTTGCCATCTATTGTAATTCCATTATCATCATATATATAAATAAGCTTTCCAAGTTTTAATCTTCCTGCTAATGCTGCTGCTTCATAAGAAATTCCTTCCATTAAATCTCCATCAGAAATAAGAGCATATGTGTAATGGTCAACTATATTAAATCCATCTCTATTAAAGTAGTTAGCCATATAACACTCTGCTATTGCCATACCTATACCCATTCCAAAACCTTGCCCAAGTGGTCCTGTTGTTGCTTCAACTCCCGGAGTATGTCCATATTCAGGATGCCCTGGAGTTTTACTTCCCCATTGTCTAAATCTTTTTAATTCCTCTAAAGGTAAATCGTATCCATAAAGATGAAGTAGCGAATATAAAAGAGCAGAAGCATGACCAGCAGAGAGAATAAATCTATCCCTATTAAACCAATTTGGATTTCTAGGGTTGTGCCTTAAAAATCTATCCCACAAAACATAAGCAACTGGAGCAGCTCCAAGGGGCATTCCCGGATGTCCAGATTTCGCAGTTTGAACCTGGTCTAAAGATAAAACCCTAATTGTATTAATACATAAATTGTCAATATCAGAAAAGGTATTAAATGACATTCAGAATACCTCAAAGTTAGTAGATACAATTATTTTAACATTAAGCTTTTAATCCTGTGTATGTCTATCCCTAAAAAGTAGTTTAATAGGAGATTTCTCTAAGTCTAATAGTTTCCTTAAATTGTTTTCTAAATATTTAACATAACTTTCTTTAAAGCCCTCTGGATAGTTTACAAACATTAAAAAGCAAGGAGGTTTACCCTCAAGTTGTGTTGCATAGTATATCTTAAGTGGTTTTCCCCTATAAGTTGGTGGTGCTTGCAGAGATAAAAGCTGTTTTATAGCTCTATTTAGCTTTCCTGTTGATACTCTTTTCCATACCTGCTGATAAACTTCATCAATTTCTTTTAACAGTTTATCTATACCCTTTTTCCTTTTAGCTGAAACTAAAACAATAGGTGCATATGGTAAAAAATAAAGTCTTTCTCTTACTTGATTTATTAAAGCATTTATAACTTCTCTTTTGTTTGGAATAGTATCTATTTTGTTTATAGCTATAACCACAGGTTTGTAGTATTTTTGTGCAAGATGGGCTATTTTTTGGTCTTGTTCTGTTGCCCCCTGATTTGCATCTATAACATGGACAATAACATCTGCCTTTTTTATTGCTTCTAAAGTTCTACCTACACTAAAAAATTCAACTCCATATTCCACTTTTGATTTTTTTCTAAGGCCTGCTGTATCTAAAAATCTATACTTTTTACCGTCTATCTCTAAAACTGTATCCACTGTATCCCTTGTTGTTCCCGGAATATTAGAGACCAAAGCTCTTTCTTCTCCTGTAATTGCATTAAGTAGTGAAGATTTTCCAGCATTTGGTTTTCCTACAATTGCAACTCTTATCTCATCTGATTTTTGTTTTTCTTCCTCCTTTAATTCTTCTTTTCCAGCTTTAATCTCATAATCAGGAATATCATCAACCACTGCATCTAGTAAGTCAGCTACACCGTTTTTCTGTATAGTTGATACAGGAAAAACCTTATCAAATCCAAGTTCGTAAAATTCATAAATTAAATCTTCTTGAGATGGATTATCTATTTTGTTAACAGCTACATAGACAGGTTTCTTTGTTTGGTGTAATAATCTTGCAACATCTTTATCTGCTTCTGTTAAACCTGTTCTTGAATCAACTACCAATATAAAAGCATCTGCATCATCTAGTTCTTTTTCTACTTGCTTTTTTATGTAAGGTGCAAATTGATCTTTATCTGTATCTATATATCCTCCTGTATCTACAATTTCAAAAGGTATTCCTCTCCATTCGGCAGTTGATATTAATCTATCCCTTGTAATCCCTGGAATATCTTCGACTATAGCTTTTCTTTTACCTACTATCCTATTAAATAAAGAGGATTTTCCAACATTTGGTCTTCCAACAATTGCAACTCTATACATAAAAAAGCAAGTAGAAAAAGAACTAGATGATGCAGATGCTTTTATATTGGTAGTTGATTCAAGAACAGGTTTAACAGAAGCAGATAAAGATGTTGCAAGATTATTACACCAAACAAAGAAACCTGTCTTTGTTTGGTGTAATAATCTTGCAACATCTTTATCTGCTTCTGTTAAACCTGTTCTTGAAT
>QNYP01000033.1 GCA_003978675.1 Hydrogenothermus sp. | reverse complement strand
TCCTTTTAGTTTTTAAATTATTGATATTATAATATTTATCAAAGATATATTGAGAGGTTTTTTATGCCACAAATAAATGGAAGACCTTTAGAACTTCTTATTTCTTCTTCTGAAATTGAAGAAAAAGTAAAACAGTTAGGTAAAAAAATCTCTGAAGATTTTAAAAATGAAGAAATCCTTGCAATTGGTATTTTAAAAGGCTCTTTTATGTTTTTTGCAGACTTAGTTAGATATATTGATACAAATGTTCATATAGATTTTATGCAGGTATCTTCTTATCATGCGAGTATGGAAAGTAGCGGAGAGGTTATTTTTGTAAAGGATATATCAGTTGATATAAATAATAAAAATGTTCTTATAGTTGATGACATAATAGATACAGGTAGAACTTTAAAAGCATTAACTATGGCTTTAAAGCAAAGGAATCCTAAAAACTTAAAAACCTGTGTTTTGCTTGATAAAAAAGAAAGAAGAGAAGTTGATTTTAATGCTGATTATGTAGGTTTTGAAATTCCAGATAAATTTGTTGTTGGTTATGGGCTTGATTGGGCAGAAGAAGGAAGGAATTTTAAAGATATATATTGCGTAATTACATGAAGGGTATTAATTTAATAGTAATTATTACTGATAAGAGGTTTAAGGAATGAGAAAACTAATAATTTTTGATACAACTTTAAGAGATGGAGAACAAGCTCCAGGTTTTTCTATGACAGTGGAAGAAAAAATAACAATGGCAAAACAACTAGAAAAACTTGGAGTTGATGTTATAGAAGCAGGTTTTGCTGCTGCATCTAAAGGAGATTTTGAAGCAGTAAATGGTGTCGCATATCAAATAAAGGATTCTATAGTTTGTTCTCTAGCTAGAGCTTTGGAAAGTGATATAGAAAAGGCGGGTGAAGCGTTAGCTCCTGCTGAAAAGAAAAGAATTCACACATTTATAGCTACATCTGAAATCCATATGAAGTATAAACTAAAAATGTCTCCTGACGAGGTTTTAGAGAGAGCTGTAAAAGCTGTAAAGTTTGCAAGAAGCTTTACAGATGATGTTGAATTTTCTGCTGAAGATGCTGTTCGTTCAGATAGGGAATTTTTATTTAGGGTTTTTGAAGCGGTAATTGATGCTGGAGCTAAGACAATAAATGTGCCTGATACAGTTGGTTATTCTGTTCCAGAGGAGTTTGGTAAGTTAATAAAAGATATATTAAACAATGTTCCAAATATAGACAAGGCAGTTATTAGCGTTCATTGTCATAATGATTTAGGGCTTGCAGTAGCCAATTCTTTATCTGCTGTTAAAAATGGAGCAGGACAGGTTCATGCAACAATAAACGGTATTGGTGAAAGAGCAGGAAATGCTGCTTTAGAAGAAGTTGTAATGGCTATAAAAGTAAGAAAGGATTATTTTAACGATATATACACAGACATAAATACAAAAGAAATATATAAAACAAGTAGATTACTTTGCAGATTAACAGGAAGTTTTGTTCAACCTAATAAAGCGATTGTTGGAGATAACGCATTTGCTCATGAAGCAGGAATACATCAACATGGATTACTTGCAAAAAGAGAAACTTACGAAATAATGAGAGCTGAAGATGTTGGAGTACCTTCATCTAAAATAGTTTTAGGAAAGCATAGTGGAAGACATGCTTTTAAAACGAGATTAGAAGAATTAGGATATAAAAATCTAACAGAAGAAGAAATAGACAGGCTATTTGCTAAATTTAAAGAGCTGGCAGATAAGAAAAAAGAAGTTTTTGATGAAGATATAGAAGCCTTATTGTTTGATGAATTGTTTAAATCTTATGAAGAAGCAAAACTTTTGCAATATCAGGTAATAACTGGAGATAAGGCTATACCTACTGCAACTGTTAAAGTTAGTGTTGATGGAGAAGAAAAAGTTGCTACTGCTTATGGAGATGGTCCAATAGATAGTGCTTTAAGGGCTTTGGAGAAAGCTTTAGATGTTAAAAGTAGATTAAAGGATTATACAATAAGGTCTTTAAGTCATGGTAAAGATGCAATGGGAGAAGTAAGAGTTATAGTTTCTTTTGATGGAAATGAGGTATCAGGTAAAGGAATATCCACAGATATTATTGGAGCATCTTTAAAAGCTTATTTAGATGCTTATAACAGATATTCTGCAAAATCATTATTTATTGAGAAAAAAATACAAGAAGGAATTTAAACGGGAGGATTTTATCATGAGATTATTTTTAGCTTTTATCTTTGCAATTTTCACTAGTGTTTTAGATGTTAAAGCAGAGGAGCTTCCTAAAGTTATGCTTAAAATGGAAGACGATACAGTGAAAATATTAAAGGGATTTTTAAGGAATAATAACAAACTTATTATTGAAGGTGCTAATGATATAGCTAATCATCCAAATATAATTGAAGAAATTTACAATTATGCAAAACCTGAAAGAAGAACAGAAGCTTTTAAGAGATATATAAAGGAGTTTGATAGCTTTGTTAGAAAGGAAGCTGAAGCTATAAAAAAATACATACAAGAAGGAAACAGAGCAAAAGCTTCAATACATTTGGCAAAATTAATAGATAGATGTAATGGTTGCCATGCAGTATTTAGAGGTTGGTAAGCATAATAAGGAAAGAGGTTGTTGAATGAACAAAAAAGTTTTCATTTACGATACGACTTTAAGAGACGGAACACAAGCAGAAGGTGTATCAGTTTCTGTCGAGGATAAGTTAAGAATTACAGAAAAATTAGATGATTTTGGTATTCATTATATAGAAGGTGGATGGCCAGGATCTAATCCTAAAGATGATAAGTATTTTGAAGAAGTTAAAAAACTTGGTTTAAGAAACTCAAAAATTGCTGCATTTGGTTCCACAAGAAGAGTTTACACAAAAGTAGAAGAAGACCCATTAATACAAAATTTAATAAGAGCAGAAACTCCTGTTATTACTATTTTCGGAAAATCTTGGGATTTACATGTTGAGATTGCATTAAAAACATCCTTAGAAAAAAATTTAGAAATTGTTTTTGATACAGTTGAGTATTTAAAAAAATACACAGATGAAGTAATTTTTATTGGAGAACATTTTTTTGATGGGTATAAATCAAATTCTGAATATGCATATAAGGTTATAAAAGTAGCGGAGGAAGCTGGAGCAGACTTTTTAATCCTTGCAGACACAAACGGTGGGACTTTACCAAATGAAATAGAAAAAATAATAAAAGAAATAAAACAAAAAGGGATAAAACAAAAACTTGGAATACATGCTCACAATGATAGTGATACTGCAGTATGGAACTCAATAGTAGCAGTTTTAAATGGTGCTGTTCAGGTTCACGGAACCATAAATGGTTTTGGTGAAAGATGTGGAAATGCAAACCTTTGTTCTATAATTCCTAATTTAAGTCTAAAACTTGGGTATGAAACAGTTCCACAGGAAAATATAAAAAAATTAAAAGAACTTTCTAATTTTGTAGCAGATATAGTTAATCTACCAGTTCCTAAAAACATGCCTTATGTTGGGGATAGTGCATTTGCCCATAAAGGTGGAGTTCATGCATCAGCAGTTCTTAAAAACTCTAAACTTTACGAACATATAGACCCTGAACTTGTTGGAAATAGAAGAAAAGTTCTAGTTTCAGACCTTGCAGGAAAATCTAATATAATCTACAAAGCTAAAGAATTTGGATTTGAAATAGATGAAAAAGACCCTAAAATTGCAGAACTTATAAGGCATATAAAAGAGCTAGAAAACTATGGTTATCACTTTGAGGCTGCTGAGGCATCTTTAGAACTTTTAATAAGAAAATATTTAGGGAAAATACCAAAATACTTTGATTTAGATGCTTACAGAGTTTTAATAGCTAGAAGATATACAGATAAAACTCCTATATCGGAGGCAACAGTTAGAATAAAAATGAAAGACCAGTATGAACACACTGCATCCCTTGGTTATGGCCCTGTAAATGCATTAGACAAAGCTCTAAAAAAAGCATTAGTTTGCAAGTATCCATCTTTAGCAGAGGTTGAACTGATAGACTATAAAGTGAGAATTATTAATGAAAGTGGTGGAACATCTGCGAAAATAAGAGTTTTAGTTGAAAGCACAGACCACAAATCTAAATGGGGAACTGTTGGAGTTTCCGATAATGTAATAGAGGCTTCGTGGCAAGCAATAGTGGATAGTTTTATATATAAGCTGGTTAAAGATAACATAAAACCACAAGTTTAAAAAAAATCATAGAGGTAAATAAACAGTGAAAAATTCGCATGCTTATATAGCAGTTTTACACTACCCAGCTTTAAACAAAAATGGTAAATGGATAGTAACCTCTTTTACAACTTTGGATTTTCATGACATAGCAAGACCAGCAAGGACTTATGAACTTGGTGGATATTACATAGTTCAGCCACTTGAAGCACAGCAATTTATTATTCAGGAACAAATTAAATACTGGCGAGAGGGATTTGGAAGTAAATTTAATCCAAAAAGGTCAGATGCAGGAAGTTTAGTTAGACTTGCTACTTCTTTAACAGAAGTGATAGAAAAAATAGAAGAAGAGCATGGTAAAAAGCCTAAATTAATAGCGACATCCGCAAAAAAATATCCTCAAACGGTTTCTTACAAAGAAATGAGAAATATATTAGAAAAAAAAGAAGATGTATTTTTAATTCTTATGGGAACAGGTTGGGGAATGCCTGAAGAACTAGTAAAAAGTTGTGATTATATATTAGAACCAATAATTGGACCTGGAGAATGGAATCACTTATCAGTTAGAAATGCATCGGCTATTATTTTAGATAGGCTATTTTCTCCAAATAGGGATTTGTAGATGATATATTACATTTTATATGAAATCCTAGATATAAATGTATTTAAATACATAACTTTTAGAGGATTTTTAGCATTATTAACATCATTTATAATTGTCTATCTAGTAGCACCAAAGATAATAAATTTTCTTACTAAACTTCAAAACAAAGAAGGTGGATACAGAAGGAAATACACTCCAGATACCCATGAAGCTAAAAAAAATACCCCAACAATGGGGGGAGTTATAATTCTAATTTCTGTTCTAATTACATCTTTAATTTGGTGTAATATTAACAATGTATATGTGATTACTGTCTTATTTACATTTTTAACATTTGGTTTTATAGGAATAATTGATGACTATCTAAAAATAAAGTATAAAACAGGACTTTCTTCCAAAAGTAAGTTTTTTATGCAGGTGTCAACTGCAATAGTAAGCGCTTCTATATTGATAATAAATAACTTTGATACTGCCGTTTACTTTCCAGTTTTTAAAGATTTGTCCTTTGATTTAGGAGTATTTTTTATACTATGGGCAGTCTTTATAATAGTTGGAACTTCAAATGCGGTAAATTTAACAGATGGACTTGATGGTCTTGCTATAGGAATATCTTCTATAGTAGTTGCTACATTTGTTGTTCTATCTTATATCTCTGGTCATTACGAACTTGCAAATTATTTACACCTACCGTATGTAAAAGACAGTGGAGAACTTTCTGTATTTTTAATGGCATTACTTGGAGCAGGACTTGGATTTTTATGGTTTAATTCTTATCCAGCACAGGTTTTTATGGGAGATGCAGGTTCCCTTTCAATAGGAGCATCTATTGCAACAGTTGCATTAATAACAAAACAAGAGTTTACATTAGCAATAGTTGGAGCAATATTTGTATGGGAAACTCTTTCTGTTATTTTACAAGTTGCCTACTTTAAAGCAACAGGAGGAAAAAGGCTATTTTTAAGAGCTCCTATTCATCACCATTACGAGCTTAAAGGTATTCCAGAAACAAAAATAGTTATTAGAAAGTGGATAATAACAATTCTTTTGGCAATAATTGCTCTTGCATTAATCAAGATTAGATAGTAATATTCTAATATTCGAAATTCTTATAAAGAGAAAAAAATGGATAAAAATTTAGAAGGTTTTGAAAATTTAGAAAAATGTGATCCATATTCAGCTTTTGGCGTTTTTTGCAATGCAAATTCATTTATTGAAGGAATAATAATTATTCTTGGAGTCGCTATATTAGTAGCTTTATCACTGTGGTTTGTTAAGAAAAACCAAGAAATGAATCAAAAGGAAAAAGAAAATTAATGACTTTGCATTTCTAAATCTATATATTCATCATATATTTTCTTTTCTTGTACTTCATTATATTTAGCCCCTTCCTCTAATATATATTTTGCAACTTCTTTAGCCTGTGAAATTGGTATTTTAAATGGAGGCATAAAGCTAGGAGGATTTATTATTATTTTAGCCACCTTTTCCACTGCTTTTTCTGATGTTCCATATTTTTTAGCAATTTCAGCAAAAGAAGGTCCTGTTCTTTTTTGTGAGAAATCATGACATGCAAGACAGTTAAGCTTTTCTACAAGAATAGCCCCTTCTTTGCTAGAAGAAAAAGAAAAATCAGATGAGGAAAATAATAATAATATAAAGATGAGAATTTTTGTTTTTCTCATTTTATGTATATTTAAAGCCCCTCCTTAAAGCTGGAAAAGGAAGGGCTTATTTCTCATTACTTGTGGCTTAATATGTAATCTGCTAAAGCTTCAAGTTTATCTTGAGGAAGAGATTTTGTTCTATTTAATTGAGGCATCATCATAGGTGCTTTTGCAGGGTCTACTTTAGGTTTTGTTACTCCTTTTAGAAAAGCTACTAGTTCATCTTTTCTTCCAGCATAAACCTGTGCAATTTTCTTTAAAGAAGGTCCTACAGTATCAACCGCTGGTTGGTGGCATCCAGCACAGCCATTTTGTTGGAATATTGCTTGTCCATTTCCTGCAAATGCTGAGCCTGCAATTACTGCTGCTCCAGCTACAACAGCTACTAATTTTTTCATTTTGGATTACCTCCAATGTTTAATTTTAAATATATGTTAATATCTTATTATAGCAATAAAATATTTAAATTTTAAATACTTTTAAGACTGCCTTTTAGAAAGTTTTTCTTTTATTTCCTCTATCCATGTATTTCTTCTGATAACTTCATCATAAGTTTCTTTATAGAGAAGTTCATAGTTATGATAAATGGTTTTTGCATCAAAATAATCATCAAATAGCCTTATTGATGGAAAAATAGAAAGAATTTCATTTAAAGATATTACATTTATGTCGTTTTTAATAAATTTTTCTCTCAAATTATTATCTATTTCCGTATTTGTAATTATCCATAAACTTTTGCATTTATACTTTTTTTTACCTTCTAATAATGTATTTATGTACTTATCATCTAACTTTTTTATTTTTGTATAATCAATAAAATCAATACAAATATTTTGTTTTTCTGGCTGGAGTATAAAGTCTATGTTTTTATCTTTATAGATAGGAGGTTCGGTTATTTTGTATCCCATTATCTCAAACAAACCTGAGAAATACGTTTCAAATTCTGTTCCTTTTAATTTTTTTACCTTTTCTATATCTGACTTTTTCCATTTATATTCTTTTATTTGTTGTTTTAGCTTTTCTATTTTCTCTTTTGCATTTTGCAATTTTTCTTTAAAATCATCTGCTCTTTGCTGAAATTCTTCTCTTTCTTTCTCATATTTTTCCAAATATGACAAAAGCATAGGAACATAATTAATTTTTTCTTTTTTCTTTTCTTCTTTATATCTTAATAATGTATATAGAAAAATAACACCAAGGATGGCTCCACCTATAAGGTAATCAAATATATCTAAGTTCAATAATTACCTCTCAAAAGATTTAATAAATATATTAAAATCTTCCTCGGAAAACAAAACAAATCTTATCTCATCTAAAGAATTTTCATATTTTATAAAATCTATTATTGCTTTTTTTGCAGTGGTTGCTACTTTTTCTTTTGGACATCTATAAGCTCCAGCACTTACAAAAGGAAATGCTATAGATTTTAAATTTTCCCTTTTTGCAAGTTCTAAACTATTGTAAAATGCACTATACAATTGTTTTTCCAAGTTTTTACTCCATTTACCATTACATATTGGACCTACTGTATGAATTACATATTTAGAAGGTAGATTTCCCGCTGTTGTGATTACAGCCTTTCCTGTAGGTAGTCCTTCTGGGTATATAGTTTCTCGTATTTTTTTACACTCTTCTAAAATTTGTTTACCACCTTTAGAGTGTATAGCTCCGTCAACTCCTCCACCACCCATCAAACTAGAGTTAGCAGCATTGACAATAGCATCCACATTTTCTTCTGTTATATCTCCTGTTTTTATAATGACTTTTGTATTATTAATAATTAATTGTTTTTCCATATTTAAATAGGTTCTTCATTTAAAAGCTGTAGTAATTTTTGATATTGCTTTTTTGTCAATGAATTTTGGATTGCCCTAATTTCTTTTATCCTAAGGACAGAATTTTCTGCTTTTAATTGAGCTAATTTTACTAGAATTTCCTTAATTCTTTGGGAACTTCCTCCTTCTAATACCAATTTTTCATATTCTTTTTGTAAGTCATCTATTTGTTTTTTTCTTTCGTTTATTTTTGGTTGGTATTCATCTTTTGCTGCCTGTATAGCTTCTTCTTGTTCAACAGTTATTTCTAAATATTCTTTATTGCTTTCAATTAATTTATCTAGAGGATAATCTTTTGTAAGAAAATATTTGCTACATTCTTGTGAAAAAGAAAATGAAAAGATGAATAATACTGAAAGAAAAAATTTTTTCATAACATTTCCCTCGATAAGCTTGAGTATCTCTCTTCCTTCCAAGGGTCTCCTCTCATATGATAACCCCTTTGTTCCCAAAATCCTGGAGCATCTTCTGGTATAAATTCAATTCCTGAGACGAATTTTGCACTTTTCCAAGCGTATAGTTTTGGGATAACTAATCTTAAAGGATATCCATGGTCTGCTGGAATTGGCTTTCCTTGGAGCATATATGCGAAAATTACATCTTCATCAAAGAAATATTCTAAAGGAACATTAGTTGTGTATCCATCTAAACAGTGAACCATTACAGATTTTGCAGTAGGTTTTATCTTAACGAGCTTTTTTATTTCATCTACATGAAAACCTATCCATTCTACTTCTTTACAACTCCATCTTGTTACGCAGTGAAAATCTGCTATTAGCTTAACAGGTTCAAGGTCTTTGATTTCATCATATGTTAATGCAATAGGCTGTTCAACCTCTCCAAAAATTCTAAATCTATACATATTTATATCTAAATAGGTTGGAGGCCCTGCTATATCTAAAATTTGTAATCTGTCTACCCAATGCTGACCAGAAGGGAGTCTGTCTTTCTTAAAATTTATAGGACTTATTATTGTTTTCATTTATCACTCCTTTAAGATATATGCTCGTTACATTTTGGACAAATTCCATAAAGAACGACAAATGAATTATTTACAGTATAACCTTTTTTTTGTGCTATATCTTTATTTATGTAAAGAAGTTCTCCTTCTTCTATATCGTATAAACTTCCGCAGTTTTCACATTTAAAGTGATGATGTGGAGATATATTTGCGTCAAATCTACTTACTTTGCCATCATTTATTTCTAGGATTTTTCCTTCTTCGACAAGAACTTTTAAATTTCTATAAACTGTTCCTAAACTTATATTAGGTATTTGTTTTTTTGCTTGTTCGTATATCCAGTCAGCAGTTGGATGTGTGTTTGTAGAGGCCACTATATCATATATTATATTTCTTTGTTGAGTGTTTCTTCTTTTTATTTTATGCATTCTTTATCACCTCTTTAGGTTCCGGAGCATTTACTATTAGTAAGCATTATTAATTATATATATTAGTTTAGTTTTTTCAATAACTTACCTCATAATAAGTTTTCCAATTTTATTACTATTGACAATAGTAGTAAGATATCTTAAATTTTAATTGTAAAAAAAATAAATTTAAAGGAGATTATCTAATGAAAAAACTAATTTCATTTTACACATTTCTTTTGGCATTTTTACTTTTAGGAATTTTTACTTCTTGTGAAAAAAAAGAAGCATTCAAAAAACAATTAGAAAGTGGTGGATATAAGGCAGTGATAACTTCTGAACAGCCTCCACATGTGGGAATAAATATCTGGAAAATAAAAATCTACTCTCCCGATGGAAAACTTTTAACTGGAGCAAATGTTAGTGTAAATGGTTATATGCCTCCAATGCCGGGAATGCCTGAAATGAGTTTTGACTATCCAGTAGAAGATAAAGGAAGTTATTATGAATCTAAAGTTAATCTTTCTATGGCTGGAACTTGGCAGATTACAATAAAAGCAGAAAAAGATGGGAAAGTTGCTATATTTAAATTTGGCTTCAATCTCTGAAGGAGGAGTTAATGGAGTTCTTTAAAAAAGCTTTTAAAGCTTTAAAGTTCAAGCAAAACAAACCAAGTCCATTTGGAGATTTAGAAGAAAAAGTAATGGAAGCTGTATGGAAATTAGGAAATGCTACAGTTAGTGAAACACGGGAGTTTTTAGGCAAAGATAAATTTGCCCATACTACCATAATGACTATTTTAGACAGACTATACAAAAAAGGAATTTTGACAAGGGAAAAAGAAGGAAAGGGTTATAGATACTATCCATTAATGACAAAAGAGGAATTTGAAAAAGCAATAGCCAAAAAGGTTGTTTCTGACATGGTCAAGAATAATCCTTCTTTGGCTATACCTGCATTTGAAGGGGTTATAGAAGAATTATCTCCTGAAGAAATTGAAAAACTAAAAAAACTTATAGAAGAAAAAATGAAAAATGAAGAAAAATAACCTGATTTTTAGCTTTTTGCTTTTGGTTTCTTTTCTATATTTTTATCTATTTTTTAAATTAGTCTCAAATCTAAAATTTTGGATAGCAGACTTACAAAATTGCTATAAAGTTATGCAGTTAAAGTGGTTTTTAATTGAACATATCAATATATTTTTCTATATGTTCTTATTTTTAGTAATGGGATTTTACATTACAAAGGCAATATTTACTTTTATATTCAGTTTAAAAAAATTATTTGAAATAAAGCGAAGTATATTTCTCTTAAAAATCAAGCAATTTAAAAATGTAATCGTAATAGACTATCCTTCTATAGTTGCATTTAATTTTTTAAATAAAATAGTTTTATCTAATAAAATTTTTAAAAAGTTAAACAAAAAAGAAAGAAAGACTGTATTCTTACATGAAAAAGGCCATTTAAATTCCTTAGATAGCTTCAAATTGTTTTTTGCAGATATTTTGCTTTCCCTTTTTCCAAATTTCCTAAAAGAAAAAATTTTTAAGATTTTTGTATTAGCATCTGAAGAAAATGCAGATAGATTTGCTACTAAAATTGTTGGTAAAAAAGCATTAGCAGATACTCTTTTAAATGTTGTTTCATTAAATAGCTCTTATCCTCTTATGAATAACTTTACTCAAGAAAGACTAAAACTTTTATTAGAAGAAGAAGATGTGAAAATTCCTAAATACATTTGGCTTATTTACATTTTCCTTATATCTATCCTTTTTCTTTTAATTTACTATAAAACCTGCCTTTGTGGAGCTATGTAAATGAAAAAAATCTTTTTATCTTTATTATTAATTACAAACTTAACATATGCAGAAAATCTATCAAAAATTATAAATAATGTATATAAAAATCATCCAAAATTAAAAGCAATAGAAGAAAAGTTAAAAGCTTTAAAAGCAAGAGAAACCTTTGAAACTTCTCTACCAGACCCTGTAATTAACTTTTCTGTTAATGATATTCAAATTTTTTATAAACCTTTTGCCAGAGATTTAGAGCTAATGCAAACTATAAACTTAGGTATTTCTCAAAAAATTCCATATTTACCTAAATTAAAACTTAGATCTTCTGTTATTAAAACTATTTACGATAAAACCTATTATGAATTAGAAGCAGAAAAACAGGAAATTATTTATCAAATTTATAAAAATATATATCTATACTGGCAAATAAAAGAAAAGCTAAAAGTAATAAACGAATATAAAGAAATAGCAAGACAGTTAATAGGATTTTCAAATACCTTATACAGCGTGGGCAGGGTATCTCAGGCAGAGGTTTTTAATGCAAATGTTTTTTATTCTGAGCTTTTACAAAAAGAAGTATTTTTAAAGGGAAGATTAAAGCAAATAAAAGCTAATTTAAAATATTATGCTAATTTAAATCTTGACACCTTAAATCTTTCACTACCAAAACCAAAAGAAATTTCAGGATTAAACGCATTTATTGAAACAATGAAAAATAATAATCCAGAACTTATGTCTGTAAAAATATCTATAGAAGAGGCAAAGAAAAAAGTAAAACTTGCAAAGCTTAGTTATAAGCCTGATTTTACAGTATTTGGCTCTTACTCTTATAGAGACCCTTTTAGAGACTATATTTCTTTTGGGATAAGTTTTAACATTCCAATTTGGGCAAAGAAAAGGCAGGATAAAAAGGTTTTAGAAGAAACAAATCTAAAACTTGAAAGAATAAAATTATACAAAGATAAATATTATTTACTAAAATCAAAGTTAGAAGAAAATTTCTTTAAAGCTAAAACTGCTTATGAAAGCTACAAGATTTTTAGCCAGTTGTTAAAACCTCAAACAGAAAAGGTTTATGAAAGTATTGTTTCTGAGTATCAGGTTGGAGAAAAAAATATATTTGATGTTTTAAAGGCTTTAAAGCAAATACTAACAGTAAAACTAAAACTAATTGATGAAACAGTAAATTTCCACATTGCATATAAAACCATAGAAAAATTAGCTGGAGTTATAAAATGAAAAACAAACTATTTATTATAGTGGTTGCATTAGTTTCTGCTACTGTAGGACTGGTTGCTGGTTTTGTGTTTAGGGTTTATGACAAGATAGATTTTTTAGGCTTAATATATAAAGAAGATAAAACAGTAGAAAGTGCAAAACTTCCAGTTAAGACAACAGATAAACCAGTTGGTATTTTAACAGTGGAACAGCTTTTTAATATAGATACTACTATTGTTAGAAAAATTAATTTAGTCAAAACAATAGAAACTTATGCAGATGTAGTCCATCCTGAAACAGATATAAAAGATATTACATTTAAAATTGATGGGTATGTAGAAGAAATTTATGCAGACTTTACAGGGGAATATGTAAAAAAAGGACAGCCTTTAGTAAAAATTTACAGTCCAAAACTTGTTTCTGCTCAGGAAGAATTTTTAAGGGCTTATGATTACCTGAAAAGTATTCAAGATTCAAAGGACAGTGTTTTAAAATCATCTGCTCAAAAGTTTTACGAAGCAGCATATAAAAGGCTTTTATACTGGGATATTACTCCTGAGCAGATAGAAAAGCTTAAAAAAACAAGAAAAGTTTTAAAAACTATGACTTTGTATTCCCCTTATGATGGTTGGATAATGGAAAAATTTGTTTATCTAGGTTCAAAAGTTGAAGCAGGAAAACCTCTTTTTAGAATAGCCAAACACGAAAAACTATGGGTTTTAGCAAAAATTTACGAGGCGGATATTCCTTTTGTAAAAGAAGGGCAAACTGTTAAGCTTATATTTGACAGTTATCCTGAAAAAACTATAAAAGGAAAAATTGACTACATATATCCAATGATGGATTATAAAAACAGAACTAGAGATGTTCGTATTGTCATAGATAACAAAGATTACAAATATTTACCAGGAATGTATGCAAAGGTGAATATAAAAATACCTCTTGGCAAAGTTTTAGCCCTTCCTGATACTGCGGTAATAAACACTGGAAAAAAACAGGTTGTATTCTGGCAAAAAGAAAAGGGAGTCTTTGAACCTGTATTTATAAAACTTGGAAGATATGTAGATGGATATTATGAAATATTAAAAGGTCTTCATGAAGGAATGATTGTTGCTAATTCTGCACTATTTTTACTAGATGCTGATGCTCAACTGCGTGGAAAGTATAAAAATGCCGTAAAACCTATGATTCATCACCATCACTAAAGGGGTAAAAGATTATGAATGTTTTGATTTCTCTGTTAATAAAATCAATGTTTAACTTTTCTTATCTTTTTTTTCAGGTATTGCTAAAGACCAAGCATAAACAGAAAAAAATATTGCTCCAAATGCAAACATTGCAACAAGACCGTATAAAACCAACTCTACTGTTTTATCCATCTCCATTTTTTAAATTCCTCCAAATTGCTAAAGATAATACAAGTAGTAAGATAAATAAAAATATAAGTAAGATGAAAATAAAAACCATAACCTGTACATATATAGTTTTATCTGGTTGTTCTAAATATTTGGATAAAACATTCCCTAAAAAAGTTAAAATTGCTAAAAATACAATACCTATTGCTCTTCGTATTTCTTTAAGCTCTCTTAATTTTTCCTCTCTTTTATCCATGAAAATATTTTATAACGGATTGGTAAGATGATAGAAAAAATAATAGAATGGTCAGTAAAGAATAAACTTATTGTTTTATCTATAGTTTTTATGGTTTTTGGGGTTTCTCTTTGGGCTTTAAAGAAAACTCCTTTAGATGCTATTCCTGACCTTTCTCCCCCACAAGTAATTGTCTGGACTAAATGGCCGGGACAATCTCCACAAGTTATTGAAGACCAGATTACATATCCTATTGTTAGCACCCTTTTATCTGTTCCTAATATTGAAACTGTTAGAGGTGTTTCATCTTTTGAAACTTCTGCTGTTTATGTAATTTTTAAAGAGGGAACAAATATATACTGGGCAAGAAGTAGAGTTTTAGAGTATTTATCTCAAATAAAAGATAAGTTGCCGAAAACTGCAGAAATTACATTGGGACCAGATGCTACAGGAGTTGGTTGGGTATTTGAGTATGCAATTTTTTCTGAAAAAAGGAATTTATGGCAACTGCGAACCTTGCAAGACTGGTATCTAAGATACTCTTTACTTTCTGTTGATGGAGTTTCTGAAGTTGCTTCAATAGGTGGTTTTGTTAAAGGTTATCAAATTACCGTAGACCCTCAAAAATTAAGAATTTATGACATATCAATTAAAGAAATACTAAAAGCTCTAAGACAAAACAACAACGATACAGGCGGAAGAATTATAGAATTCAATGGCTTTGAATACATTATTCAGGCAAAGGGATATATACAAAACCTTGAAGATATTAAAAACATAACAATCAAAACAGATAAAAATGGTATTCCAATAAGAATAAAAGACATAGCATCAGTTGAACTTGTCCCTATGCCAAGAAGAGGGTTAGTAGACCTAAATGGCATAGGTGAAGTAGTTGGTGGAATTGTTATAA
The DNA here is from genome assembly GCA_003978675.1 of Hydrogenothermus sp. Taxonomy (GTDB): domain Bacteria; phylum Aquificota; class Aquificia; order Aquificales; family Hydrogenothermaceae; genus Hydrogenothermus. Next base: position 10,748 of record QNYP01000033.1, on the reverse strand, counting down.
TGAGATTTGGTGAAAATGCCTATAAAGTTATTCAGGCAGTAAAGGAAAAACTAAACTCTATAAAAGAAGCTCTACCTGAAGATATAAAAATTATTACAACTTACGACCGCTCAGAACTTATTGAAAAAGCTATTGCCACATTAAAAAGGGCATTATTTGAAGAAAGTTTAATTGTTATTATTGTTGTTGGACTATTTTTACTTCATTTTAGAAGTTCATTAGTAATAATTCTCACACTTCCCTTAGCTGTTTTAATTGGATTTTTATTTATGAAAATGTTTAACATTACATCTAATATTATGTCATTAGGTGGAATTGCTATTGCCATTGGTGCTATGGTAGATGGTGCCATAGTAATGGTTGAAAATGCCCATAAACATTTAGAAAAGCTAAAAAGAGAAAAAGGCGAAATAACCAATGAAGATAGAATAAAAGCAATTTTAACTGCATCAAAACAGGTAGGAAAGCCAATATTCTTTGCACTTGTAATTATTGTTGTTTCATTTTTACCAGTTTTTGCATTAACAGGACAAGAAGGACTATTATTTAAGCCTCTTGCTTATACAAAAACGTTTACAATGCTTGCTGCTTCAGTATTAGCTATAACTTTAGTTCCAATTCTTATGGTATGGCTAATAAGAGGTAGAATTTTTCCTGAAAACAAAAATCCTATAAACTGGTTATTAATAAAATTATATTCTCCAATTATTAAGCTAACTTTAAAGGCTAGATATTTAGTTTTGATTTTCACATTGGTAGCTCTTTATATGGTATATCCTCTTTACAAAAAGTTATCTTGGGAATTTATGCCTATGCTCAATGAGCAAACATTTATGTATATGCCAGTTACTCCATTTGGAATTTCTGCAGATGAAGCAAAAAGGATTACTCAGATAACAGATAAAATAATAGCGTCTTTTCCTGAAGTTGACACGGTATTTGGAAAAGCTGGTAGAGCAGAAACCGCGACAGATCCTGCTCCACTATCTATGATAGAAACGATAATCACATTTAAGCCTAAAGAATACTGGCGAGAAGGAATGACATATGAAAAGTTAATGCAAGAAATGGAAGATAAACTTAAACTACCTGGACTTACAAATAGCTGGACTTACCCAATTAGAGGAAGAATTGATATGCTTTTAACAGGAATTAGAACACCTCTTGGTATAAAACTTTATGGTGATGATTTAGAAAAATTACAAGAAATTGCAACAAAGATTGAAAAAGCTTTATCAAAAATGCCAGAAAGTTTATCTGTTTTTGCTGATAGGGTTGCTCAAGGTTATTACCTATACATAGATATAGATAAGAAAAAATTGGCTAGATACGGACTTACTACTGATGATGTTTTAACTGTAGTTCAAACTGCTGTTGGTGGAATGCCAATTTCTACTATTTATAAAGGGTTAGAAAGGTATCCTCTGGTTATAAGATTTCCTTATGATTACAGGAATAATATTGAAGCCTTAGAAAATCTAATAATTCCAACTCCTTTAAATAGAGGTGTCTTATTAAAAGATGTTGCAAAGGTTTATTACAAAGAAGCTCCTTCTGTAATAAAATCAGAAAAAGGAATGAAAGTTGTATTTATATACATAACTCCACAACCAAATATTACTCCTGAAGAATATGTAAGCAAAGCTAAAACAGTTTTAGCAGGTTTAGATATACCATCTGGATATTTTATGGAATGGGCAGGTCAAAGCCAATATTTAGAACATGCAAAAGAAAGATTAAAGTTTATTATTCCTTTAACTATTCTTATTATATTTTTACTTGTTTACATAACATTTAAAGATTTATCAAACACATTAATTGTAATGTTATCACTGCCTTTTGCTACACTTGGGGGTCTTTGGTATTTAGATTATTTAAACTTTAATATGAGTATAGCTGTAGTTGTTGGATTTTTAGCACTTTTAGGTGTAGCTGCGGAAACTGCAATAGTCATGATTATTTACTTGGAAGATGCTGTAAAAAGTAAGCTAAAAGAACATGGAAAAATAACTAAGGATACATTTTTCAAAGCAGTATATGAAGGGGCTGTTTTAAGGGTCAGACCAAAAATGATGACTGTTTCTACAATTTTGGCAGGTTTAATTCCGCTAATGTATATTACAGGAGTAGGTTCCGAAGTAATGCAAAGGATAGCAGCACCAATGATTGGTGGAGTTGTTTCTTCTGCTATATTAACACTTATTGTTATACCAGCTATATATTCTATTGTTAAACTTTGGAAGTTAAAAAGAAATCAGGTTTTAATATAGGGGTAGTTTAACTCACCCTTTACATTCTGTATCAAGCATATATTCTATGTCTTCCTTACCTAAAACCCTTATGATACTTGTTGAACCTGTAATTCCTCCCACAAATCCAACTAAGGCTATAATTTGGTCATCTTTTGTATATTTTTCTTTATAAGCTTTGTTTACAAATCTGCAAAGGAGTTTATCTGAATCAACTTCATCTTCTATGCACATATAAGGAACTACTCCCCAGACTATATTTAATCTTCTTAGGGTTTCAATATCATGGGTAATTGCTAAAATTGGAGATTTTGGTCTAAATTTAGACACATTTCTTGCTGTTCTTCCTGATTTTGTAAATGTTGCAATTGCTTTTGCATTTATTTTTTCTGCAAGCTCACTAGCAGAAAAAGCAATTGATAGTGTTCTATCTCCTTTTATATCATACTCCTTATAATACTCATAAACTTTTTCTGCTTCTAAAATTGTTTTTGCCATAACTTTTACAGCTTCTACTGGATATTTACCAACTGCTGTTTCATCAGAAAGCATTACTGCATCAGTTCCATCTAAAACTGCATTTGCAATATCAGAAACTTCTGCTCTTGTTGGTCTAACAGAGGAAAGCATTGAAGTTAGCATTTGTGTTGCAGTTATTACAGGTTTACCTGCTTTGTTGCATTTTTTTATAATCATTTTTTGAATAATAGGGACTTTCTCAATATCTACCTCAACTCCTAAATCTCCCCTTGCAACCATTATTCCATCAGAAGCTTCTATTATTTCATCTATATTTTCTACTGCTTCGTGTTTTTCTATTTTTGCAAATAAAGGCTGGTTTCCTCCAAATTTAGCAATTATTTCTTTGGCTTTTATTACATCTTTAGCTTCTTTTACAAAAGAAAGTGCAATAATGTCTATACCTTCTTTAACTGCAAATTCTATATCTTTTATATCTTTTTCTGTTATTGCAGAAATATTTAGTTTTACACTTGGAAAATTAACTCCTTTTCTGGAAGAAATCATTCCCCCAACAATTGTTTTAACTACTACTCCCTCACTGTCTTTTTCTTCAACCTTTAATCTAATTAGACCATCTGCTACATATATATAGTCTCCCACATTAAGTTGTTCTAGTATTTCTGGGTAATTTAGACTAACTGCATCTTTATTCCCTTTTATTTGTTCTTTTAGTATTTTAAATTTATCGCCATAGTGAACGTAAAAAGGTTCTTTGACTTCTCCAAGTCTTATTTTAGGTCCTGATAAATCCTGTAAAATAGCAGTGTGTTTGTTTAGTTTATCTGCAATTTTTCTAACTTTTTTCAAGTTTTCTCTGTGAGTTTCATGGTCTCCATGGGAAAAGTTAAACCTAAAAACATCAACTCCTGCAAGTATCAACTGCTGTATCTTTTCTTCTGTAGCTGTTGCAGGTCCTAAGGTTGCTACTATTTTTGTTCTTTTCATTTTTTCTCCCAAACTTTAATTTTTTATTATCCTAATTCAAAAATATTAAGCTTTCATTAAAATTCTGTTAAGTTTTCTTTATAAAATAACAAAAATAATAGATCCTACAGCACCAATAAGACTTGACCAGATGGCAAAATTTCCAATTTTTTTCCACAGCATTATGTTTTCTTTAAAGTTTTCAATTTCTCCAATTAAAAACTCCTCAAAACTGTCTTTTAAATAATATCTGGTTTTTATTTTATTTATTGAACTTCGTAGTTTTGATAAATCATCAGTATTTTCACTATCAGTTATCACTGATTGTATATCTAAATTTAAATTTTTGTATTTGTTAGGATTTGCCAAATCTAGAAAACTTTGAGAATAATACTGGGGCAAGTACGTTTTTAACCTTTTTGCAAATTTTCTTGAGATTCGCCATAGATTAAATCCTGAAATACTTCCTGCAATAAGCCCTGCTATAAATAAAAAATTAAAAAAAAGCTGTAAATAAACCATTTTAAGCCTCTACAAATTTACCCATTGAATAAAATTTATTTTCTCTTTGTCTTACAAGCTCATCAGGGGATAGACCATTTAATTCCTTTAGAGCTTTTCTTATTGCCCTTTTTACAAGTCTATATGTTTTTTTAGGTTGTAAATGTGCTCCTCCGCAAGGTTCAGGAATTATCTCATCTATCACTCCAAGTTGTAGTAAATCTTTAGCTGTTATTTTTAGAGCCTGTGCAGCTACTGGTGCTTTTTCTTGGGTTTTGTATAAGATTGCTGCGCAACCTTCAGGGGATATAACTGAGTATATTGAATTTTCAAGCATCATAACCTTATTTCCAACTCCAAGTGCTAAAGCTCCTCCACTTCCTCCTTCTCCAATAACAATTGAAACAGTAGGAACCTTTAAATCTGCCATTGTTGCAATGCTTTCTGCTATTGCCTGAGACTGACCCCTTTCTTCAGCTCCAATACCTGGGTATGCCCCAGGGGTATCTATAAATGTAATAACTGGCCTTTTAAATTTTTCTGCAAGCTTCATAACTCTTATTGCTTTTCTATACCCTTCAGGGTGAGGCATACCAAAGTTTCTTTCTATTTTTTCTTTTGTATCTCTGCCTTTTTCATGCCCTATTACACAAACAGGTGTATTTCCTAAAAATGCAAAACCTGCAATTATTGCTTTATCATCTGAAAATCTTCTATCTCCATGTAGTTCAACAAATCCTGTAAAAACATTGTTTATATAGTCTATCGTATGAGGTCTTTTAGGGTGTCTTGCTAGTTGTGTCTTTTCCCAAGCTGTTAGATTTTCTATGTATTTTTTTCCTAACTCTTTAAATTTTCTTCTTAATTTTATAAGCTCTTCTAAATGATGTTTTTCTCCCTTTCTTACCTTTTCCCTTAAAATTTCTATCTTATCCTGTAAATCCATTAGTTTTTTTTCAAACTCCATAAAATACCCTCTTATACTTTTATACTAGATACTGCCATATATATGTATATTAAGTATAAAACTATCCCTGCAGTAAAGCCAAATGGTATAAGTTTTTTGTTAGCATAAGATAGAGTTAAAACAAAAAATCCTGCTATTATTGCAAATATTCCTGATATAAAAGCAAGTCCATCTAAGTTCCAATGTGTAAACACAATTCCAAAACTAACAGGAATTGTACTTTGAAAAACCATTGCTCCACTAATATTTCCTATTGCAAGACTATCTTTACCTCTTAATACCCATAATACACTGTTTATTTTTTCAGGTAATTCTGTAGCTATAGGTGCAAATAAAAGGGAAAATAGTAAAGGTGATAATCCAAATTTTAAAGATATACTTTCAATTCCATGGACAAATGCATGTGCCCCTCCTATCATAAGGATTAGTGAAAATACTACTTGAAAAATCATTAAAAACAGTGGTGGATTTGCTAATTTAGGGGCAAAGTAAAGATGCTCTACTTCTTCCATATCTTCACTTTCACCTCTAAATGTTAAAAACACATAGAAAAAGTAAAGCACTAATAAGAAAATAGCAGTAAAAATCCTAAGAATATGGTTTTCATAAGGAACTATAAAAAGGGCTATACTGTATGCAAACAGGAAAAAAACTAAGTCTCTTCGCAGTCCTACTTCTTCTATATTTAAGGAAATTTCTCTTTTTTTTAGTAAATAAGCTATTAAAACGGTTATTCCAACTAATGGAAAAGCTAAAGTGGAAAGCATAAAAGGAGCCCCAAGGATTGCACCAATACCTATTTCTGTTCCAGAATTTTCTGCAAAAAATAAAACTGCAATGATTGGTAGTATTGTTTCAGGTAAAGCAGTTCCAACTGCGGCTAAGACACTTCCTGTAAAGTTTTTTGATAGATTTAATTTATTTCCTACTGATTCAATACCGTTTGTAAATAATTCCCCTGCAATTAATATTAGTAAAAGACCACCTATAAAAAGCCCAATATCTAAAAGCATTTAAGCTCCTTTTTGTTTCTTTTCTTCTAGTTTTTTCTTGATTAATTCTCCAAGGGTTCCAAGCCCTTCTCCTTTTGGTTTAACTTTGTTTAAAACTTCCTCTATTTCTTTTTTTTCTTTGTCTTTTTCTATGGCTTTAATACTTAAAACAATTTCATTTCCTTTGATTTTTATAATCTTAGCTGTTATTTCTTGTCCTAAAGATAATTTATCACTAGGGATTTCTATCTTTTCTTTTGAAATTTCTTTAACAGGTATAAAACCTTCAACATCTTCCAATAGCTCAACGAAAGCGCCTCTATCAACCATTTTTATAATTTTTCCTTTTACGTAATCACCGACTTTATGTTTAGATAAGAATTCTTCCCAAGGGTTTGTTTTAAATTGTTTTAATCCAAGTCTTATTTTGTCTTTTTCTCTGCCTAAAACTTTGAATTTAAAAACTCTTTTCCCTTTTAAAACCTGTTTGATATTTTTAATTTTAGGGTTCCAGGTTGCATCTTCTAAATGAAGAATACCTTCTATTTCTCCTAAATCTATAAATGCTACTTTGTTTTTAATAGATTTTATTTTTCCTTCAATTTCTGAGCCTTCAGGATTTTCTTGCAAGAATTCATCAATTGGATGTGGTTTTGCCTGAGTTATAGATAGTTTCAAATTCCTTTTTTCTCTATCTAAGTCAGTAATAACTGCTTCTACTTTTTGCCCTTCTTTAAATAATTTTTTAAACTGCCAGTGGTAAATATGGTGTGTTTGGGATTTATGTATAAATCCTTCTAATTTTCCAACCTTTACAATTAGACCATAATCATTAATGCCAATAATAACTGCTTCTACTTTATCTCCTACATTTTTATCAAATTCCTCCCAAGGATTAGGTTCTAAATCTCTTTTAGACAGAATTATTTTTTGGTTTTCTTTATCAAGTTGTTTTACCATTAACTCCAATTCTTGTCCTTCTTGGAGCTGACTTATACTTTTATTTTTTTCCCAACTATATAATGAAGCAGGCAAAAATCCCCTTAATAAATCTCCAATAGATACAATTACTCCTTTATCTATGATTTTTACAACTTTTACTGGAATTGTTATGCCTTCTTGAAGTTCATTTAGTAATTTTTCTTTTTGTTTGTTTAGTTCTTCCTGTAAAACTTTTTTTCTGGATACAACTATATTTGGTGTTTTTTTAGATGTATCAATGTTTAATATATAAACTTCAAATTCTTCAGGTAAATTTTCTCCTTCTTTTAAACTTATTTGAGAGTTTGGAAGATATGCTTTTATACCTTGAATATCTACTAAATAACCTTTGGATAATTTTTTTACAGGTTTTGCAACAACTCTTTTATTTTCATTAAATGCATTTTGAATATTTTCTAAAGCCTGTTTAAATATTAACGGTTTTCTTGTAAGTAATGGATAACCTTCTTTTCTTTTCCCAGTGTAAATAACTTCAATTATAGCTCCTTCTGGAAGGCCTTCTATTTCATCTTTGTTTATTATAGCTTCTGTTTTTTGTCCTATATCTATAAATGCAATACTATTTTGAATTTTGACAATACTTCCTTTTATTATATCCCCCTTTGAGTAAGTGTTAATATTACTTTCTTGTTCTAAAAGCTGTAAAAATTCTTTTTCTAAGTTTTCCATTTTTATTACCTCACAAACAATATCTTTTTACAAACTTGTAATTTCTTCAAACTTTTTAAATGCCTCATTTATTTTATTAATTTCAGTTCCTCCACCTTGTGCCATATCAGGTCTTCCTCCACCTTTTCCTCCTAAAACTTGAGCAACCTGTTTAACAACATCCCCTGCCTTTATTTTATCTGTTAAATCTTTAGAAACTGCCACAATAAAGTTAACTTTTCCTTTTTCTTTATCTGAAGCAACAAGCATAACAACACTATTTCCTAGTTTTGCCCTTGCAACATCTGCTAAATCTCTAAGTTCATTAGGTTTAAATCCTTCTACCTGTCCGTAAGCAACTTTATAATTTCCTTTATCTATTACTTTAAGTATTTCTGTAATTTTGTCTATTACTGATTTTCTTTTTACTTCTTCTAGTTTTCTTTCTGCTTCTTTTAGTTTTTTCTGTAGTGTTTCTACTTTTTCTACTAACTCATCTTCTTTCGTTGTTAGAATTTGAGAAAGTTCTTTTATTAAAAAGTGTTCTTTTAGTCCTTTTTCTACAGCTTTTCTTCCTGCTACTGCTTCTATTCTCCTTGTTCCTGCTGAAACTGCTGATTCAGAAAGGATTTTAAAGTATCCTATATCTCCAGTCCTTGAAACGTGAGTTCCTCCACAAAGCTCTTTTGATATCCCTGCAGTAATTACTCTAACAGTATCTCCATATTTTTCATCAAATATTGCCATTGCTCCCGTTCTTAATGCTTCATCATAAGACATTTGCTGACATATAACAGGCTCATTTTTCATTATTTCTTCATTTACAAGTTCTTCTATTTTTTTAATTTCTTCATCTGATAAACTTTCAAAGTGTGTAAAGTCAAATCTTAAATAATCAGGGTGAACTAATGAACCTGCCTGTTTTACATGTTCTCCTAAAATATTTCTTAGAGCAGAATGAAGGAGATGTGTAGCAGTGTGATGTCTCATTATATTTTCTCTTCTTTCTTTATCTACTTTTGCTAAAACTGTATCTTCTACTTTAAAGCTTCCATATAAAACTTTCCCTTTATGGATAATTAATCCATCTGTTGGCGTTTGTGTATCAACTACTTTAAATAAACTTCCATCTTTTTCTATTATTCCTGTGTCTCCTACCTGTCCTCCTTTTTCGGGATAGAAAGGTGTTTTATCTAAAATTATTTCTGCTTCTTCTCCTTCTTTGATTTCGGAAGCTACTTCATTGCCTTTTACAATTGCAATAATTTTTGCATCATTTACTTCTAAAGTTTCATATCCTAAAAATTGGTTATCTTCTAACCTGTTTTTTAGATGCAGATAAACTTCTTTTACTTCTTTTGCTTGAGATTTCCAGTGTTTTCTTGCCCTTTCTTTTTGCTCCTCTAAAAGTTCATAGTATTTAGCTATATCTACTCCAAAATCATTGTCTCTTGCTATATCTTCTATTAAATCAACAGGAAATCCGTAAGTATCGTATAAGGTAAATACTTCTTCACCTGTTATATGTTTTCTTCCTTCTTTTTTTGCTTTTTCAATAATTTCGTTTAGTATAGCCATTCCTCTATTTAATGTTTTTATAAATCTTTCTTCTTCTGATTTAACCAATCCTTTTATAAATTCTTTATTGGCTTTTAGTTCAGGGTAAGTTTCAGACATTATTTCTACAACTTTATCAACTCCTTTGTATAAAAACGGCTCTTCTATACCAAGCTCTTTTCCATATCTTAATGCTCTTCTTAAAATTCTCCTTAAAACGTATCCTCTTCCTTCATTTGCAGGAAATACTCCATCAGAAATTAAAAAAGTTATTGCTCTTAGGTGGTCTGCAATAACTCTCATTGAAATTGTGTTTATATTTTTAGGTTCATCAGGATTGTATTTTTTTCCTGTATATTCACTTACCCAGTTTATGATTGGTAAAAATAAGTCTGTTTCATAGTTTGAATTTACTCCCTGTAGGACTGATGCAATTCTTTCAAGTCCCATTCCTGTATCTATATTTGGCTTAGGTAGCGGAGATAGTCTTCCATCTTTATCTCTGTTATACTGCATAAATACCAAATTCCAGATTTCTAAATACCTGTTATCTTCATCACTTCCAAACTCAGGGTTTCCAAATTCTTCTCCCCTGTCATAGTAAATCTCCGAGCAAGGACCGCAAGGACCTGTATCTCCCATTGACCAGAAGTTATCTTCAGCACCAAGTTTGTGGATTTTTTCCTCTGGTAATCCTATTACATCTCTCCAGATTTTATATGCTTCTTCATCTTCCACAAAAACAGAAACATGAAGTTTTTCTTCTGGAATTTCCAAAACCTTTGTTAGATATTCCCACGCAAACTCTATTGCTTCTTTTTTAAAATAATCTCCAAACGAAAAATTACCAAGCATTTCAAAAAATGTATGGTGTCTTGGTGTATATCCAACATTGTCTAAATCGTTATGCTTTCCTGATACTCTAAAAACTTTTTGGCAAGAAACAGCCCTTTTGTATGGTCTTTCTTCAAGTCCTAAAAATACATTCTTAAAAGGAACCATTCCTGCATTAACAAATAGCAGTGTAGGGTCTGTTTCAGGGATTATTGATGATGATTTAACTATTTTGTGTCCTTTACCTTCAAAGAATTTTAAAAAGCTCTGTCTTATCTCATTGGAACTTAAAGTCTTCAAGGTTTCCTCCGTTTTTAAGTTTTAGTCTTCCTTTCTTTTTCTTTCTTCTTCTTTTAGAGTTTTAAACATATATGCTAATAGATTAAATTTTTATGAGGAAACAAATGTATCATATCCACATTGAAGCAATTTTCATATGGTCAATGGTTGCTATATTTATAGGAACTTTATTTGCATATATGTTTAAAACTCTAAAAGAAGAAGAAAGAAAAAGAAAGGAAGACTAAAACTTAAAAACGGAGGAAACCTTGA
>QNYP01000031.1 GCA_003978675.1 Hydrogenothermus sp. | reverse complement strand
CAAGAGATGCTTTTAATAGAAAAGTAGATTTTGAAAAAGTTTTACACAAAATCTTAAACGATAGAATCTTAATCAGAGCAATTGCATATCTAATAAAGCTTCAAGGAGTAGACCAAAAAGGGTTTATAAACACATTAAAACACATTGGATATGAAGTAAAAGTTAAAGAACCAAAAATTTTTAAAAGACTAGATGAAGATGGAAACCTTTGGACAACAATAAAAGCAGATTGGGATATGGGAATTGCAATGGATGCCATAGCCATGGCAGAAAAGGTTGATGTTGCCATATTAGCAACTGGGGATGGAGATTTTGCAGATTTAGTTAAGTATTTACATACAAAAGGTGTGAAAGTAGAAATTGCGGCATTTAAACAAACTGCAGCTAAAGAGCTTATAGAAAAAGCTGATGAATTTATTGATTTAACTACATTTGGAGAAGATATATTTTTATAATTTAGTTCTTGAAAAATAATATTTTTTGATACAGATTTTATAAAAATAATACATTATGGAGGATATGGTCTAAATGGAAGAACAAAATAAAAATGAAGAAGTAAAAGTAGAAATAGAAGAAAAAAATGAGGAACAGGAAGTAGTAGAAGAAGGCTCTCAAAATGAAGAAAAATTTGGAAAAAATCAAAATCTAGAACAAAAACTTAAAGAGCTTGAAGAAAAACTAAAGAAAACAGAAGAACAAGCAAAAAAAATAAGTGCTTTATACCAAACTCTCCAGCAGGATTTTGAAAGATTTAGAGTTAGAACAATTAAAGAAAAAGAAGAAGCTAAAGATGAAGGATTATTAAGAATAGTAAAGGGGCTTTTAGATATTATTGATAACTTTGAAAAAGCAATAGAAAGTGCAAAAGTTTCAGATGATATTTCTGCCCTTTCTAAAGGTGTTCAGATGATACATTACCAACTTGTAAAATTTCTACAAGATAATGGAATTCAAGAAATCATTGCAGACGGAGAATTTGACCCTAATTTACATGAAGTTTTAGACACATATAAAACAAATGAATATAAACCAAACCAGATAGTAAAAGTTTTACAAAAAGGATATATCTACAAAGGAAAAGTAATAAGACCAGCTAAAGTGGTTGTTGCAGTTCCAGTAGAGGAAGAAGAAAAAGAAGACATAACATAAATGGACTTTTATAAACTTTTGGGTGTTTCCAAAGACGCATCTTATGAAGAAATAAAAAAAGCATTTAGGGAAAAGGCAAAAAAATACCATCCTGATGTAAACAAAGAGGGGGAGGAAATATTCAAACTTTTAACAAAAGCCTATGAAACTTTATCAGACCCTAAAAAAAGAAAAGAGTATGACAAAACTATATCTTCTAAACCTGAGATTTTAGGAAAAATAGAAAATCTGTTAAACAGATTTTTTTCTGAAGATATTTCAAAAAAAGGAAAAGACATAAAAATAAAAGTTGAACTATCACTTGAGGAGGCATATAGGGGAACTATTATAGATATAAATTACTTTAAAGTTGAAAACTGTCCTGTATGTAAAGCTACAGGTTTAGATGAAAATTCTTCTATTGAAAAGTGTCAAACTTGCAACGGAAATGGTAATAAAAACTTACTTTCTTTAAGAATTCCCTGTCCAGTGTGCAAAGGAAAAGGCTTTGTTATAGAAAATCCATGCATAAAATGTGGAGGAAGAAAACAAATAAAAGTTAAAAAACACAAAAAAATAAAAATCCCTGCTGGGGTTGAAACGGGTTTTACTATACTATTTGAAAATGAAGGTAACGAAGGTTTAAATGGAGGAAAGAATGGAAACTTATATATAAAAATTTTCTTAAAATATCATCCTGTTTTTGAAAAAAAGGGGCTAAATCTTTTTACAAAGATAAAACTAACAGAAAAAATAAAACAAGAAAGAAAATTCTATATTTTTAATCTAAATGGAGAAAAATTAACTGTAAGATTACCACCTAATATTCAAGCTGGCGATATAATAAAAATAAAAGGCGAAGGATTTAAAAACAAAAACGGAAACACTGGGGATATATTTGTAGAGTTATATTAAAAAGTAAATTTGACTTTATATTTAAATTTGTTATATTTAATGAATATCCATTCACTTTTGGAGGACTATTATGTGTAGAGATTGCGGTTGTTCAATAACAGATAATAACTCACATGAACATAAACATGAGCATAATCACGAACATCATCACCATACAAATCCAGCTATTGAGGATAAAAAAACTGTGGAGGTTATTACCAAAATTCTTGATGCCAATGATAAACAGGCTGAAAGTAATAGAAAACATTTTGACAAATATGGAATACTAGCTGTAAATCTTATGAGCTCTCCCGGAGCAGGAAAAACTACACTACTTGAAAAAACTGTAGAAATTCTTGGAAATGAAACTAAAATAGGTGTTATAGAAGGAGACTTAGAAACAAATAGAGACGCAGAAAGAATAAAAGCCAAAGGAGTCCCCGCTTATCAAATAACGACAGGACAGGCTTGTCATCTAGATGCATTTATGGTTCATGATGGAATACATCATATGCCATTAGAAGAACTTGATATTGTTTTTGTTGAAAATGTTGGAAATTTAGTATGTCCTGCATCTTATGATATAGGAACCCATATAAATGTTGTTTTACTATCTGTTCCAGAGGGTGATGATAAACCTGCAAAATATCCTGTCATGTTTAAAAGCGCTGACCTTATGCTTATAACAAAAATAGACCTTCTTCCTTATTTTGATTTTGATGTAAAAAAAGCTATTGAAGAAGCTAGGACTTTAAATCCTAAAATGGATGTTATCCAAATTTCTACAAAGACTGGAGAAGGTTTAGATAAATGGATAAACTATTTAAAATTAAAATTGTCTCTTAGAAATTAATAGGAGGCTTATTTTGCCGAAGGCTATCCAAAAGGAAAAGAAAAAGTTAGAAATAGTTAAAGTTGCATGCAAACTTTTTGCCCAGCAAGGCTATTACAACACAACAATACCTGACATAGCAAAAGAACTAGGTATGAGTGTAGGAAATTTATACAACTATTTTAAAAGTAAAGAAGAACTTGCTAAATATATAATGCAGTATTCTTCAAGTTTACTAGGCGAAGAAATCAAAAAAATAAATGAAATGAACATATCAACAAAAGAAAAAATCTCTTTACTAGTTAGAAGATTTATAAAGATTGCTGAGGAAAATCCAGAACTTATAGATTATTTTTTAAGAGTTTTCCTATCAAATAGAGAAGTTTTTTCAGGAGGTTGTGAAGGCTTTTTATGTGTTCAAGAAGTTGTAACAGAAATAATGCTATTTCTAGAAGAAGGTGTCAGAAAAGGAGATTTAAGAAATCAAGATTTGTTTACTGCTTTTGTTACAGTTATGGGACCTCTTGGAGGTCTTGTTTTCTTAAAAGGTGAAAATATGCTTATGAAAACTCTTATAGAATATGCAGATGAACTTGCAGAAAATATATGGAGGGCTTTAAAAGCTGGTTAAAAATGAAAACTTTACTTTGGCTTCAAGGCTTAACCTGTAATGGAAATACTCAATCTTTATTAAATGCTGAAAATCCATATATTTATGAAATTTTTTCTAAAATAAACCTTTTATACCATCCATCTTTGTCTATAGAAAACAATTTGAATGAAATCATAGATAAAATTCTTGATAAAGAAATAAAATTAGATTTTCTAATTGTTGAAGGAGCTATTACTAAAAATAAAAATTTTTGTAAAATTGGAAATTATTCAATATCAGATTTAGTAAACAAATTAAAAGATAAAGCTGAATATATTATTGCTGTTGGAAATTGTGCTGTTCATGGCAATTTACCTGCAGTTTATAGAGAAAATAAAGATATTTGTGGTCTTCAATTTAAATTTGAAGAAAAAAAAGGATTACTACCTTCTGATTTTAAAACGAAATCTGGATATCCTGTAATTAATATTACCGGCTGTCCTATACATCCTGCCTGGTTTACACAAGTTTTAATGGCTCTTTACTATGATAGAAAGATTTCTCTAGATAAATTTAACAGACCAAAGGAAATTTTCATGTATCTTCCTCATGATGGATGCACAAGAAATGAATATTTTGAATGGAAAACAGAAGCAGAAGAATTTGGACATAAAGAGGGGTGTTTGTTTTACAACCTTGGTTGTAGAGGTCCTATGACACATGCCCCTTGTAATAAAATTTTGTGGAATAGAATATCATCAAAAACAAGGGCAGGAATGCCATGTATAGGTTGCACAGAGTTTAATTTCCCTGTAAGAGAAAACTTTTTTGATACAAAGAAAAATATGGGAATACCTGAAGATATTCCTTTAGGTGTTTCAAAAAGAGCATATATTATGATTTCTGGAGTAGCAAAAACTTTAAAAAACGAAAGAGTTTCTAAAAAACTGGAAGATACTGAATAGCTATGGCTAAAGTAGAAAAAAGGATTTTAAACAGAGTTGAGGGAGAAGTAGAACTTAAACTTGTATGGGAAAAGGGGAGGATAAAAGACGCGTTCATTATAGCTCCAAACTTCAGAGGTTTTGAATTTATACTAGAAAACAAGCCTTTATTGGATGCTCTTGTTATAACTCCTCGTGTTTGTGGAATATGTGGTCATGCACATCTTATAGCTACTACTAACGCTTTAGAAAATTTATATAGAGAAAACGGGTATGAAATAGAAGTTTCACAAAAAGCACAGCTTATCCGTAATATTACTTTATCCTGTGAAATAATTCAAAACCACATAAGATGGTTTTATTTATTTGTTATTCCAGATTTCTTGAAATTTAATACAGACTTAAAAGACTTTTATCCCATAAAAGGAGAAAAATGGCGTAAAGCTGTATATTACAGTTCTAAAATTGTTAAAATTATAGCGATTTTTGGAGGACAGTGGCCTCATACTTCTTACAGTATCCCTGGTGGTGTAATGTGTGAGCCAACACAAATGGAATTGATGGAAGCAATTTCTATCGTTGATAATGTTTTAGAGTATTTTGAAAATGATGTAATTGGAATGAATATAGATGATTACTTTTCTATAAAATTTCTTGAAGAATTTTTAGAAAAATCAAAAGGAGATTTAAAAAAAATTATAGAGGAAGCCATTAAACTTGGATTTTCAGATATAGGAAAAGCTTACGATAGATTTTTAACAGTATGTAATGTTAGTCCATTTATATCTCAAGGAGTAACAAGAAGAAAGAAATGTAATTTTGATGTAAGTAAAGTTGAAGAAATAGAAACCTTTTCATTTTTAGAAAATGGAAAATCTAAATTTTCAAAAGGAAAATATTCATGGGCTAAAGCTCCAAGGTATGAAGGAAAACCTTTCGAAACAGGACCTCTCGCTAGAAGAATAAACAATGAGGATGAATTATTTATTAATTTAACTAAAAATTTTAAAGGTTATTATATTCCAAGAATATGGGCTAGAGTTGACGAAATTGGTAAGATTTTGGTGGCTATAAAAAAATATTTATTAAACATTAACTTAAATGAACCATCCTACATAAAACCTAAAGTAGACATTAAAAATTTAGAAGGACAAGCTTACGGTTTTTGTGAAGCAGCTAGAGGTTCTTTAATTCATAAAGTTATAGCTAAAGAGGGAAAAATAGAAAAATATGATATTATAACTCCAACTGTTTGGAATTTAGGAACAAGATGTAAAAACTATCTATCTCCTGCAGAAAAGGCAATTATAGGACTTAGTGATAAACTAAAAGCAGAAATGGTAGTAAGAAGTTTTGATGTTTGTTCTGTTTGTACTACCCATTAATAGAAAAATTTCTTTAAGGGCTTGACAATGAAAAAATATTCATTCAATATTATTAGTGAATGATTATTCATTAGGAGGGTTGAAATGCAGTTTTTTAGCAGAGAACATCTTAGAAGCGTCTTTACAAAACCTACCAACTATATAAATACTAATCGTGGAGAGGCATATTACAAAGCTCTCTACGAAAAAATGAGAAAAAGGCTCGATGAGCTGAAAGCAATGTCTCCTGTTAGGGAGGCCGATATAAAGTTTGAAAAAATGCTTGATATGTGGGAGTTATCAAGAAGGGACTTTTTAAAGTGGGTATCTGCAACAACGGCACTTCTTATGCTTCCTCCAAATTTTGAACCACTTGTAGCTGAAGCTGCAGAGGTTATGAATAGAGTTCCTGTAATATGGATAAATATACAGGACTGTGATGGTAACTCAGAAGCTTTACTTCGTTCATCTGCTCCTACTGTAGATGAGCTAATTCTTGAGTATTTATCATTAGAGTATCATGAAACATTAATGGCTGCTGCAGGTGATCAAGCTGAAGAAGCTTTAGAGAAAGCAGTTCATGACTTTAAAGGTAAATATCTATTATTTGTTGAAGGTTCTATTCCTGTTGGAATGCCAGAAGCATTTACAATAGGAAGACATCCTGAAACAGGAGTTGAAAGGGTTCAAAGGCTTGCTAAAGATGCAGCTGCAGTTATTGCAGTAGGTGCCTGTGCTGCATTTGGTGGAATTCCAGCAGCTTATCCTAACCCTACAGGAGCGGTAGGCGTTATGGATGTTGTTAAAGGAAAACCTATAGTGAATATTCCTGCATGTCCTGCTAATCCAACAAACATGGTTGGAGTTATTATGCATTATGTTCTAACTGGAGAATTACCAGAATTAGATTCATTATTAAGACCTAAATTTGCTTTTGGATATAGAATTCATGATAACTGTGAAAGAAGAGCACACTTTGATGCTGGTGAATTCGTTGAAGAATGGGGAGATGAAGGTGCTAAAAATAACTTCTGTCTCTACAAAATGGGATGTAAAGGACCTTTCACATTCAATAACTGTTCAATAGTTAGATACAATGATGGAACTAACTGGCCTATTGGAATAGGAAGAGGTTGTATTGGATGTTCAGAACCAGATTTCTGGGATAAATATGCAACAGAAAGACCTTTAGCTGCATCTAATATAAGGCCTCCAGGGCTAAATGGTGTAGAATCTACTGTTGACCAAGTAGGTCTTGGAATATTAACTGCAACAGTAATAGGTATAGGAGCCCATGCTGTTGCAAGTTTAGTTGCTGGTAAAAAAAGCGATGAAAATAACCAATAGGAGGTAAAAATAGATGGCTACAAAAGAAAGAATAGTAATAGACCCAATTACAAGAATTGAAGGACATTTAAGAATAGAAGTCGTTATAGATGAAAATAATAGAATTGTTGATGCTTACAGCTCCTCTACTATGTGGAGGGGAATTGAGACAATTTTAAAAGGAAGAGATGCTAGAGACTGTGGTCTTATGGCAATGAGAATATGTGGAGTTTGTACTGGAACTCACTACCAAAGAAGTATTGAAGCTGCAGAACATGCACTTGGAATAACAATCCCTAAAAATGCAAGACTAGTTAGAAACCTTATTCAAGGGTCATTATATTTACATGACCACGTAGTTCACTTCTATCATCTTCATGCATTAGACTGGGTTGATATTGTTTCTGCACTAAAAGCTGACCCTTACAAAGCTGCTAAAATAGCAGAAAATTATTCAGAAAATCCTTGGAACAATTCTCCAAATAGATATAAAGCTGTTCAAGAAAGACTCAAAAAATTTGTAGAAGGTGGAAGACTCGGACCTTTTGCTAATGCTTATTGGGGTAATAAAGCATATAAATTTTCTCCAGAACAAAATCTCATAGCAACTACTCACTACCTTGATGCTTTAGAAGCTCAAAGATGGATGGCTCAAATGATGGCAGTTTGGGGAGGTAAAAACCCACATCCACAATCAATAGTTGTTGGTGGAGTAACTTGTGTAAGGGATTTACAAGACCAATCAAGACATGAACTGTTTAAGGAATTATTGAGAAAATCAAGAGATTTTATACTAAGAGCATATATTCCTGATATTATTATGGCTGCAGAAGTTTATAAAGATGAAGCTTT
Source organism: Hydrogenothermus sp. (assembly GCA_003978675.1). Classification (GTDB taxonomy): domain Bacteria; phylum Aquificota; class Aquificia; order Aquificales; family Hydrogenothermaceae; genus Hydrogenothermus. The sequence goes on along the minus strand of QNYP01000031.1, from coordinate 24,792 downwards.
AAATGGTGTTGGAGCAGGACTTGGAAATTACCTTGCTTATGGTGGATTTAGACTAGATGATAATCCTATGTATCAAGGAAAAACTTTATTCCCATCAGGAGTAGTTTTAAATAAAGATTTATCAAAAGTAATACCTTTTGACCAAGAAAAAGTTGCAGAAGACGTGACTCATAGTTGGTATGAATATGAAGGAACTGATAAACCACTTCACCCATGGGATGGACAAACAAATCCAAAATACACAGGATTTGATGAACATGGTCTTTTAAAAGTTGAAGAAAAATACTCATGGATAAAATCTCCAATTTATGATGATACAAGAGTTGAAGTTGGTCCTCTTGCAAGAATGGTTGTTGGATATGCAGCGGGAGATGAAAGAATAAAATCTTATGTAGATAAAGCATTAAAACTTGCAGGATTACCTCCAAAAGCACTTTTCTCTACTGTTGGAAGAACTGCTGCAAGAGCAATTGAAACTTGGTTAATGGCTGATATGATGATGGTATGGGCAGACGAGCTAGCATCTAATTGTGCACATGGAGACTTATCAACATGGACAGAATTTGATTATGACGAATTAACAAAAGGAAAAGAACTAAAAGGATACGGTCTTGAAGAAGCGCCAAGGGGAGCTTTAGGACACTGGATAAGAATAGTAGATGGGAAAATTGCAAATTATCAGGCAGTAGTTCCATCAACATGGAATGCAGCTCCAAGAGATTATAAAGGAAGAATGGGAGCTTATGAAGCTGCAATAACAAGCAATACTGTAGTTGTTGATCCTCATCAACCAGTAGAAATATTAAGAACTGTTCACTCATTTGACCCATGTATTGCTTGCGCAGTTCATATTATAGATACAAAAGGCAAAGAATTAGGCGTTTATAAAGTTGAGCCTATAGGAGGTCTTTGCAATGTATGAGAAAGTTAAAAGAATGACTGCAACAATGAGAATTATTCATTGGGTAAATGTATTTTCAATAATAACAGCAGTTATAACAGGACTTTATATTGCAAATCCATTTTTTCAATCCTTTATTGCTGAACCAGCAGCACATAAGTATGTTATGGCTTATAATAGGCTATTTCATTTCTTTGCTGCTCTTTTACTTGATGTTGTATCTATTGTTATTTTCTACTTGTACTTTGCAAGTAGATTTGAAAAGGTTTACAAGAAGGTAATACCTACTAAGCAGAATCTCAAGGAGTTTTGGGAAGTTTTCTTAAACTTAATAACTTTAAACAGAAGAAAGAATTTTGATAGTACTCATTTAGATAGCTTTAATGCCGTTTACTTTACAGTTCTTCATCTACTTCTCTTATGGATGTTATTTACAGGATTTTACATGTATGTTCAAGGGCTTGAAAGTGGAGAGTCTGCAATTGGTAGATGGTGGCCTGCATTACTTCATCTTGCTACAGATTGGGTAGGATGGTTATTAGGAGGACATGCTGGGGTAAGATGGTGGCATCACTTTACAATGTGGTTAATATTGTCATGGGTTGCATTCCATATATATTATCAAGTATGGAGAACAATCTTCTGGAAAGAAGGTGATATAGGTATTGTTTTTGGCGGTTATAAGTTCAAAAAACAACCTAAAGAACAAGTATAAGCATATTTTTAGAATATATAAAAAATCTCATGGGCTTGCCTCCTTTTGCCCTTTTTTCTTTTTTAAAGAGAGGAAATCATGAAAAAAATTGGAATAGTAGGTGTAGGAAATATTCTTTTTAAAGATGAAGGTATAGGTGTCTTTATCGTAAAGTACCTACAGGAAAACTATGAATTTACTCAAGATGTTGATTTAATTGATGCTGGAACCCTCGGTTTTAGGTTAATGGAGTATCTTGAAGATTATGATTATATTATTCTGGTAGATACAATATCCATAAAAGATAAACCTGGTTCTGTTTTTAGGCTAACTGCAGAGGACTTAGCAGGTATAGGTTCATATCATCAAACTGCTCATGAAGTTGAAGTTCTTCAAATGCTAGAACTTACTGCATTAAAAGGTAAAAGAGCAGATACTATAATTATTGGAATAGTTCCAGAAAACATATGTATGTCAGAAATAGGTCTAACTCCTCCTTTAGAAAATGAAGGATTTAAAACAGCTGTATATCAAATATTAAAAGAACTTGAAAAATTAGGTATAAGGTATAAAAAAATAAATAACCTACCATTGCCAGATGTAGTAATAAAACATTTTGGCTCTTACAATGGAAAACTTGTAAGAGAGAGGATAAGTGATGAAAACTATAAACACAATTAAATTAAAGATAGAATTTGGTTTCTCGTCAGGAAATGAAAATATATTTAGGTTTATAAAAGATATTTCAGATAAGATAGGTGTTAAGGGAGTTTTAAAAAGAGAAAATGATAAGGTAATCATTTATATAGATGGTAATTTAGAAAATGTGGAAAAATTTTTAGATGAACTAGGGAAAAAATTACCTCTTTCTATATTTATGGAACAGGCCAATATTACCAATATTGACAATATACCTGAAAAATTAAAAGATGAGTTTAAAATACATGCTAATTTAAATGTTCTACCTCAAAATTTATCAACCTGTCCTTCTTGTTTAGAAAAGTTATTTAATCCTGAAGACAGGAAATTTTACTATCCGTTTATATCTTGTGAGTATTGTGGTAGTCATTATTCTTATTTATATAAATATCCTTTGCAAAGAGAAAATACAGTTTTTAAGTTCTTTCAAAGGTGTGAAAATTGTCAAAGCGAAGGAGAGTATCCACTAAACTCTTGTTTTGAATGTCTAACTCCACTTTATTTAAAAAAGGGTGAACATGAGAAATACGCATTTGATGGAGAAAAATGTTTTAGTGCATTTAACTCTGTAGCTGGGGTTATTGACAGAGGAAACATACTAGAAATATATACAACAAATGGAAAAAAACTTGTTGGGAAAATAACAGAGGAAAATATAGAAAAAATTTCAAACATATTAAAAGGTAAACCTATTACAGTTTTAATAACAAATCCACAAGTATTAAACCAGATAGCTTACCTAACAGATACAGAAGTTAAAGCTTTAGCCTCTCAAGAAAAACCTGTTTTAATAGCTCAAGTTAAAGACTTTCCAGAAAAAAGCCTTGTTAGTTTTGCTGAAGGTTTTATAAACATAAAATTACCTGATGAACCTATATTGATACTTTTAGCTAAACATTTATCAGATAAAGGAATTAATTACATTTTTGTTGTGGATAGTGTTGACAACCAAGATATTACAGATTTTCATCTTGAAGTTGATCTTCCAGTTATAAATAAGCAAGAAGATACTTATGTCTTTGTAGCTCAAGGGAATATACTAATAAAAGAAGGTGAGAAGGGAATTTTACCTAATATAATAAGTTCCAAAAAGACTGGTAATCTAGCAGTTGCCGATAAATTTGCAGTTTTAGATTTAGGAAATGGTGAATATTTAATAGATAGAAAGGAAAAAATCCTACTACAACTTGAAGATTTCGTAGATAAATTAAACAATGTAAACATTCTAAATGGAGAATTTGAAGATATAAAAGTCAAATATAAAAACAAAAAACCATTTAAAGCATATGAAGGGGCAATTCTATCCGTCATTGCTGAACACAACAAATTTGAAGAAGGAACAGTTGGAATATACTTTTCTTATTATGCAAACCAAGATGTCATTGCAGTTAAAAGATTTAATGAAAAATTAAAACCTGTTATATGGATAAAACCTTCTATAACTTTTGGAAATCTACAAAATGATGCATATTGGATTTTAGAAGCAATAAAAGAAAACTCAGAAGAAGGAAAAAGACTTGTAAATAACTTTATTAAGAACTTCCCTGATATTAAAGAAAAAATACAAAAACCACAAGAAGATGCTAAAAAGAAAACCATAAATAGTTTAACGCACATTTTCAATCTTATAGCCTATTTAATAGATATTTTCCCAAAAGATAAAGCAAACTTTTTTGAAGAACCATACTTATATCTACAAAGCAAATCTCTAAATTTTACAGGTAATCAAGGGCTTATAGTAGACTTTGTTTTAGAAGAAGAAAATGGAACATTTTATTTTGACTGGATAAAAACTATTCAAAGTGTTTTATCTTATAAAATTGCTGGTGTAGAAAATGATATGATAGCCTTCTCTATTTTTGAGAGCTTAGGAAATAGATTAAAAGAAGAAAGTGCAAAAATTATGGACAAATTAAAACTTAAGAATATAGCCATTTGTGGAAATTTCTTTTCAAATCCAGTATTAACAGGAAGATTTTTAAAACACTTTGGAGGAAATTACAGTATTATTACAAATAGAAAACTTCCTATAGACAAGCAAAACATAGCATTTGGAGGAATATTTATTTAAGGAGGACTAAAAATGTGCCTTTCAATACCGTCTAAAATAGTAGAAATTTTGCCTGATAATTATGCAATTGTAGATACAATGGGAGTAAAAAGAAAAGTATCTTTAGACCTTATGCCTGAGCCTGTAGAAGTTGGAGATTATGTTTTAATACATGTAGGATACGCAATGACAAAAATGCGAGAAGAAGATGCCCTTGAAAGTTTAAAAGTATATGAGGAAATTTTGAAAAGTATAGAAGAAGAAGAAAAATTAAAAGATTATTAAAATAAAGAGGGGAAAAGGATGGAATTATTAAAAGATACTGAGAAAAAACTAGCAAATAAGTTCCTATTTATAACCACCGTAGGAGCTATTATAACCTTTATAATTTCCATAATAGTTTTCTATTTTCTTTTCTCTAATCAAAGTTTTGAAAATATGCTTTTAGACTTACTAAATTTTGCCAAGAACAATCCATTTATAGCTTCTATAATGGTTTCATTATTTTTATTATTTGCAAGTATTATCATTATTATTATGACATATATACTTATAGGTAGAGAAATTATAGAACCGTTAGATAAGGTTATATTTCATATCGAAGAAATATCTAAAGGCAACTTAGAAAATGAGATAAAGGTTAATAGGAAAGATGAACTTGGAGTTTTACAGGATTCCATAGAAAGACTAAGAATAAGCTTAACTATATTAATGAAAAAACTAGAGGAGAAAGAATAATGCTTTAGGAGGATTATCATGTCTAATATAGATTATATAAAAGATTTTAGAGATTCAAAAAGAATACAAGCATTAGCTAAATTAATACAAAAAGAAGTTGACAGAAATATAAATATTATGGAAGTTTGTGGTGGACATACTCATACTATAATGAAGTATGGGCTAAAGCAACTACTACCTGAAGAAATAGATTTCATCCATGGTCCTGGTTGCCCTGTATGTATAATGCCTAAAGAAAGAATAGACCATGCTATAGCCTTAGCTCAAGATGAAAATAATATAGTCGCTACTCTTGGAGATATGATTAGAGTTCCTGGTTCTAAAAGTTCTCTTCAAAAGGAAAGAGCAAGAGGAAAAAACATAAAGATGGTCTATGCCCCTTTTGATGTCTTAAAAATAGCAAAAGAAAACCCAGATAAAAGGGTTATATACTTTGCAATAGGTTTTGAGACTACAACGCCAATGACAACAGCATTAATAGAAAGGGTCGTAAAGGAAAATATAAAAAATGTCTACTTCCATATAAACCATGTTTTAGTTCCTCCTCCTATTAAAGCAATAATGGATAGCGGAGAAGCTAAAATAGATGCCTTTATAGGACCTTCCCATGTTTCAGTTATAGCAGGTGCAAAAATTTACAAAGAAATTGTTGATTTATACAAAACTCCTGTTGTGGTGGCAGGATTTGAACCAGTTGATATTATGGAAAGTATCTTGTGGATAATTCGTCAATTTAAAGAAAACAGAAGAGAAGTAGAAATTCAATACAAAAGAGCTGTATCTTGGGAGGGAAATATCAAAGCTCAAGAAATGATAAACAAATATTTAGAGCCACGGGAAGTTTTTAGATGGAGAGGTGTTGGAGACATTCCATATTCCGCATTAAAACTAAAAGATGAATATGCAGACTTAGATGCAGAGAAAGTTTTTGCTGATATATTACCGAATGAACCTATTGACGACCATAAATTATGCATTTGCGGAGATATATTAAAAGGAGTAGCTAAACCCTACGACTGTAAAGTTTTTGGAACAGCTTGTACTCCTCAAAATCCTCTAGGTTCTTGTATGGTATCATCAGAAGGAGCTTGTTCTGCGTATTATAAGTATGGAAAGTTAGAGCTAGTTTAATATTAATTAAAAACGAGGTTTTCCCAATGAAAAATATACTCCTATCACACGGTGGTGGTGGAGAAGAAACACAAAAACTTATTAAAGAATTGTTTTTCAGGTACTTTTCAAATCCAATTTTAGAAAAAATGGAAGATGCATCAATTTTAAACGTAAACTCAAAAATTGCCTTTACAACAGATAGTTTTACAGTATCTCCAATCTTTTTTAAAGGTGGAAATATTGGAAAACTTGCTATTGCAGGAACTGTAAATGATATTTCAATGATGGGAGCAAAACCTAAATATTTAAGCTGTTCATTTATTATAGAAGAGGGATTTTCTTTTGAAGACTTAGAAAAAATTGTTAAATCTATGGCTGAAGAAATGAAAAAAACAGGTGTTCAAATAACAACAGGAGATACCAAAGTAGTTCCAAAAGGCTCAGCAGACAAAATATTTATAAATACAACAGGAATAGGAGAAGTTATTTACGAAGGAATATCTGCCCATAATATAAATGAAGGAGATGTAATACTTGTTTCTGGAACTATTGGAGACCATGGAGCCTGCATAATGGCTCAAAGAGAGGAAATAGAAATAGAAGGAAATTTATCTTCTGATTGTGCTTCTCTATGGTCATTAGTTGAAGATTTAATAAATGCTGGGATAACTATAAAAGCCATGAGAGACCCGACAAGAGGCGGGCTTTCTGCAGTTCTAAATGAATGGGCGCAGCAGTCAAGTATAGGAATAGAAGTAGAAGAGGAAAAAATTCCTGTAAAATCTGAAGTTCAAGGCCTTTGTGAACTTTTAGGGTTAGAACCTTATACCTTAGCAAATGAAGGTAAATTAGTAATAGCTGTTCCTGAAAAGGAAGCAGAAAGAACTTTAGAAGTTATGAGAAATAATGAGTTAGGTAAAAATTCAGAAATTATAGGAAGGGTTATATCTGACTATAAAGGAAAAGTAATATTGAAATCTCCTTACGGTTCAAAACGAATTATGGAACCTCCTGCTGGAGAATTATTGCCAAGGATTTGTTAAAATGCACGAATTTTCAGTAGTCCAAAGCTTATTGGATTTAATAGAAAAACATGCTTTAGAAAATAAAGCTAAATCTGTTTCTAAAGTAATAATTAAAATTGGTAAAATGTCAGGAATAGAACCTCATCTTTTGAAAATTGCTTTTGATACTTTTAAAGAAAAAACAATTTGCGAAAATGCAAAGTTAGAAATGATAATTCAAGATGTGATAGCAAAATGTGAAGACTGTAATAAGGATTTTACAGTTGAGAATAACAAATTTATCTGTCCTTTTTGCAATGGCTATAATCTGCAAATACTAGATGGAGAAGATATGTATTTAATGAGCTTAGAGTTAGATGTTGATAAATAATGTTCTTTAATCTTTCATGATAGTAAAATATTCAAATTTAAACTATAAAAGTGAGGTAGGCATGTTAAATAGGCTATTAGTTATAATATGGCTATATTTTTCATTAGTTTATGCTCACGATTTATGGATAGAAAAGTCTCAAGATAAATATGTTCTATATTACGGTCATAAATACTCATCTCATGGTGGAAAAAAGCTTATAAAATACAATCCTGAAAATATTCAATCTGTAAAATGTATAGATAAAGATGGAAATAAAATAGAAATAGATGTAAAAAAAGAATATCCATTGGTAATAAATAAAAATTGTGCAACTATATATGTTGATATTTCAAGTGGATATTGGACTAAAACACCTTATGGAACTATTAATAAACCCAAAAACCAAATTGATACTCCTATAAAAAGCTGGTTATCTTACGAAAGTGTTAAAAGGATAAATCTATGGAGTAAAAATTTAGAAAAATCCTTTACAAAAAAGTTGGATATAATTCCAGTAAATAATCCTTTAAAATTACAAGAAGGGGATAAAATTAGACTTCTCATAACTTTTAATGGTAAGCCAGCAAAAAACATCCCAGTAGCATATGATGGAAAGGTTAGAGGTATAACTGATAGCCATGGGAGAATAAACATAAGAATAAAACACAAAGGCCTCCAGTTAATAGAGGCAACTTATAGGGAAAAAGTTAATTCAGAAAAGACAGATGAGGTTATTTATACAACCACTTTAAATTTTGAGGTTAAATAAAAGAAATGTTCCGTTTTATATTTGTATTTTTTTTAATAATTCACTTTTCTTTTGCACATAGTGTTCAATATAAAGTCAGTCATAAAAATGCAGTTGTAATAAAAATATTTTTTGCAGATGGAACTCCTTTTTCTTATGAAAAGTTTGAAATTTATGCTCCAGATAATACTAAAATTCCATATCAGGTTGGAAGAACTGATAAATATGGAAGAATTACATTTATACCAAATAAAGTTGGATACTGGACTGTAAAAGCTTTTTCTGAAGACGGGCATGGAATTATAAAAAAGATATATATTGATGATTTATCAAAGGTTAGTGAAAGCCAAAATCAGTTTGGTTATTTGTTAAAAATATTTATAGGTGTTCTTATTATTCTTTTAATATATTGGCTTTTATATTTATCAGCTAGGAGGAAAAGAGTTGAAAAAACTGAATGAATTAATTCTAGCATTTTCACTAGCTAGTTATGGGGTTGTTTATGCACATCATGGAGTTGCCTCTTTAGGAACAGCTGGTTTAGAAGGACCTGGTTCTCCTTTGGAAACATCTTCTTCTTTAACATTACCTGAAGGTAAATTTTTAGGTTATTTGAAATTAGACTATGCAAAATTTAAAAAATATACCCCACAAAGAGATAACGAAACAGACAGTTATACTTTTTGGATGTATGGACTAGGATACGGTTTGAAATCTTATTTATCTTTATATCTTTTCTTACCTTATGATGTAAAAAAATTAGAGGACAACTCTTATAATACAGCAAACTTTGGAGATGTATCTTTAATGGCTGTTTTAGGTTTTAAATATGATGATGGTTTTCAACTTATTCCTGAAATGGAAAGTTTAGATGACCTTATGGATTGGCACTTTACGATTTATGGAGGTTTTACACTTCCTACAGGAAATCCTAATATGAAAGACAAAGATGGAAATATTGACCCGGGAATGTCTATAGGTTTTGGTAAACCTACAACACTTCTAGGATTTTCAGCAACAAAACAATTTACAGAAAACTTTACACTAATTTTTGATATTAATTATTTAAAGTTCTTTGAGTATGAATATGAAAATAAAGTTAAATATAAATTTGGAGATGAGTTTAGGATAAACACTGCATTTACTTATAAAATATATTCTTCAGTGAAAAATAAATTCAGATTAGACTTAGATTTTGAAATTAACTATTTAAACTTAGGTAGAGATAAGGAAAATGGGATAGGTCTACAAGCAACAGGAGGAGATATTATTTACACACTATATGGATTTAGAGCTTATTACAATACTATTAGTTTCGGTGCAGGAGTTAAAATTCCTACATGGACAAACCTAAATGAGGAAAGTTTACAGCAAGGAGCAGAAGGAAAAGAGAAATACAGAATTATATTTACATTTTCAACATTATTTTAAGAAAAACAGTAGAGTAGGCTAAATTGACAGATGAATGCTCATTCATTATATTAATAGCCGATACTTTATAAGTTAGAGGATTAAAATGCATATTCCTGATGGATACCTTTCTCCTCAAACATATATTTCTGCTTACGCAGTAAGTATTCCACTTTTAGCATATGGAATAAAAAACCTAAGAGAAAACTTAAATGAAGAGACATTTCCTTTTATTGCGACATTAACAGCATTATCATTTTTAGCAATGATGATAAATATCCCTATTCCCGGCGGAACAAGTGGACATGCAATAGGGACGGCAGTTTTATCAATATTATTTAACCCATGGATAGCTTTTGTATCTATAAGTTTTGTTCTAATTATACAGTCTCTAATTTTTGGAGATGGTGGTATAACTGCTTGGTCTGTTAACTCTTTAGGAATGGGTTTCATCGCTTCTTTTGTAGCGTGCTTTACATATAAATTTTTGAATAGAATAAATAAAAATATTGCCCTGTTTATCTCTGGATGGATTTCAATAGTTGTAGCTTCTTTATTCTTTGCTATTATCCTTGGTATTCAGCCTATAATTGCCCATGATGGTAGTGGAAAACCTTTATACTTTCCATTTGATATTTCAATAACTGTTCCTGCATTATTAGGTTCTCATATACTTTATTTTGGAGTTATTGAAGGAATATTCACACTGATTGTTGTTAAATTTATTGAAAAAGTTAAAGCTCACAAACCACTTGGAATGGAAAATTAAGAGATGAAAGAAAAAATTCTTTTTGCTTTTTATATTATTGGTGTAATATTTTTAACTTCTATTCACAATGTATACTTTTTTATAGGTTCTATAGTTATCCTGTTTATTCTGTCAGGAAGACAGTTTTCTAAAATAGTAAAAAAAACCTTAAAAGCTATACTGATTTTTAACTCCTTTATAACAATTTCCTATATAGGCTATGCAATTTATAAAGATATTAGCTGGATAGACTATATACTTTTAATAAATTTAAGGGTTTTCAGTATCACTTTTCTAACATTTTTATTTATATCAAAAGTAAACCTCTTTAAAGCTTTATCATTTTCTAAAACCCTTTCATATATATTAGTTTTATCTTACACTCAGATTTTAACCTTCAAAAAATATTTAGAGGATTTTAAATTTGCATTAGAAAGTAGACTTCTAAATAAACCTAAACTATCAGATAGCTATAATTTTGTTTCAAGTATGTTTTTTTATTTTTTTAATAAATCAATAAACAACTCTAAAGAAATTTCACAGGGAATGAAGTCAAGGGGCTTTTTCAATGATTGAGTTAAAAAATGTTTATTTTAAATACAACAATAATGAGCTATTAAAAGATATAACCTTTAAAGTCAAAGAGAAAGAGAAAGTTGTTTTACTTGGAATAAATGGAAGTGGTAAATCTACCCTTTTAAAAATAATAAATGGGCTTTTGTTTCCTCAAAAGGGAAAGTATTTTTACAAAGGGGTAGAGATTAACAAAAAACAGTTAAAAAATAAGGAGTTTAACAGAAAGTTTAGAAAAGAAGTTGTGTTTTTATTTCAAAACCCAGACAGTATGATATTTAATCCTACAGTTTACGATGAGATAGCTTTTGGATTGAGACAGCTTGGAGATAAAAAGGAAGATATTGATGAGAAGGTAAAATACTGGGCAGATAAGCTTGGAGTTTATAAATACTTAAATGAACCACCGTTTAATCTAAGTGGCGGAGAAAAGCAGAAAGTATGCCTTGCTGCACTTCTAATTTTAGAGCCTGAAGTTTTACTACTTGATGAGCCAACAGCAAACTTAGACCCAAAAACTACCGGGTGGCTTATAGATTTTTTATATGAGCTTAATTTAACGACTATCATAACAACACATAATTTAAGTTTATCTTTAGAGCTTGGAGATAGGGGACTTGTATTGTCAGAAGACCACCAGATAATATATGATGGAAATCTTGAAGAGTTTATTAAAGATATTGAAATGTTAAAAAAGGCTGGTTTAGTCCACATTCACAGACACAGACATGGCAAATTAGAACATAGACATTACCATACACATGATTTTTAGAGGAAAACTTTGGAAAAAAGATTAAAAATTCATCTTACAGGTGCGGTTCAGGGAGTAGGTTTTAGACCTTTTGTTTATAATCTTGCTAAGAAGTTAAATCTAAAAGGATATGTGATAAATGATACTTATGGAGTTGTTATTGAAATACAAGGAGAAGAAAAGGATATAAATCAGTTTTTAATCTCACTACATACAGAAAAGCCACCACTTGCCCATATATTTTCACAGGAAATAGAGGAACTTCCACTAACAGAGTTTAAAGATTTTGAGATAAGAAGCTCAAAAAGTAAAGGAAAAAAAGAGGTTTTTATCCTACCTGATATTTCAACCTGTAAAGAATGTTTGAAGGAGCTTAATAACCCGAAAAACCGAAGATACAGATACCCATTTATAAACTGCACTAATTGTGGACCCCGTTTTACTATTATTGAAAAACTGCCTTATGATAGACCAAATACAACAATGAAAAAGTTTAAAATGTGCTTAGACTGTGAAAGTGAATACAATAACCCAAATAATAGAAGATTTCACGCTCAACCAAATGCCTGTCCTGTTTGCGGACCTTACATAACTCTTTATACTTCAGATAAAAAACTTGTATCAGAAAAACAGCAGGCTTTAAAAGACACAGTAGCTCTTTTAAAAGAGGGAAAAATCCTTGCAATTAAGGGAATTGGTGGATTTCATTTAGTATGTGATGCTAGCAACGATAAGACCATAAAAATATTAAGAAAAAGAAAAAGAAGAGGTGAAAAGCCCTTTGCTGTAATGTTTAAAGATATTAATCAAATAAAGGAGTATACTCAGATTTCAGATTTTGAAGAGGCAATAATTCTATCTCCAGAAAGACCTATAGTAGTTGTAAAAGCAAAAGAAGGAACAGATTTAAGTAAAGAAATAGCACCCTATTTAGATAGAATTGGTGTGTTTCTACCCTATTCACCACTTCACCATCTACTTTTAGAAGATTTTGGGAAACCCCTTGTAATGACATCTGCAAATCTATCTGATGAGCCAATTGTAAAGGACAACGAAGAGGCTTTTGATAAACTGTCAATCTTCACAGATTATATTCTTATCCACAATAGGGATATAAAAAACAGAGTTGACGATAGTGTAGTTAGGATAATAGATAAAAAACTATCTTTTATTCGTCGTTCAAGGGGCTATGCACCACTTCCTATAAAACTACCATTTAAACTGAATAAAAAAATTCTCGGCGTTGGAGGACATCAGAAGAATACAGTAGCTATAGCCTTTGACGATAAAGCTTTTCTCAGTCAGCATATTGGAGACCTTGAAACTGTTGATGCCTGTAAAAATTTTGAAGAAATTATATACTCACTTTTTGAGCTTTACGATTTTAAACCTGAGGTTGTAGTCTCAGACTTGCACCCACGATATTACTCTACACAGTGGGCCAAAAAATTTGCAGAAGAAAACAATATTTCATTAATTAGCCTACAGCACCATTATACCCATGCTCTCTCCTTGATGGCAGAAAACCAAATCAAAGATGAGCCTATTTTTGCTGTTTGCTGGGATGGGACAGGCTACGGAGAAGATGGCAATTTATGGGGAGGAGAGTTTTTAATAGCGGATTATAGAGGATATGAGAGAGTTTCTCACTTTAATTATTTCAAGTTAATTGGTGGAGAAAAGGCTGTTAAACAACCAAGAAGAGTTGCTTTATCTATACTTTTTGAAATTTTTGGAGGAAACTTACCTGATATTCCAACTGTTAAAGCCTTTAAACAAAAAGAGATAGAGCTTTTATACAAAACTTGGCAAAAGGGATTAAACAGCCCATTATCTTCATCTGTAGGAAGACTGTTTGATGCAGTTGCTTCAATTTTAGATATTAGGCAAATCCTCTCCTATGAGGGACAATCAGGAATGATTATGGAAAATTTTTATAACTGGAGTGTAAAAGATTACTATTCATTTGAAATAGATAAAAGTATTAATTGGAAACCTATTTTTATTGAGTTAATAGAGGATAAATCCAATATCCCAACGAAAATTACAAAGTTTATAAATACACTGGCTCACATGGTAATTGAAACTTACAAACGGTATGGCAGAGGCTTAAAACTTGGATTAACAGGAGGAGTTTTTCAAAATAAACCACTAACGGAAAAAATATTAAGATTAGCTGAAAAGGAAAACATTACAGTTTTGCTCCATAAAAAAGTTCCTACAAATGATGGAGGTTTATCTCTTGGTCAAATTGCAAAAGCTAAAATAGAACCTTTCCTTCATATATAATTAAAATACTAACAAAACCATAAAAAGGGATACAAAAATAAGAAGCTGGGCAGAAATTTATACAGATAAATTAAAAGAAAATGTAAAAAAAGTATACTCATTTGTAAAAAAAGATATTATAGCTGTTGTAAAGGCAGACGCTTATGGACATGATGCAGTTTTAATATCAAAAACATTAGAAGAAATTCCTTACATAAAATTTTTAGCAGTTGCAACGGCAGAAGAAGGTAAAATTTTAAAAGAAAACAGGATAAAAAAAGATATCTTAGTTCTTGGGGGAATTTTAGAAGAAGAATTAGAATGTTTTAATAAATACAATCTTATTCCTGTAATCTCAGATTTTAATCAATTAAAGCTTGCACATAAATTAAAAAATAAAACTATTCATCTTAAATTTGATACAGGAATGAATAGACTTGGATTTTACAAAGAAGATATGGAAAAAGTTATAAATTTAACAAAAGATTTGAATATACAAGGTTTTATGACGCATTTTCCCTCTGCAGATGTGGACAATGAGTATACAGAAAATCAAATAAAACAATTTTACGAAATTTTGAAAAATTTAAATTCAAAAAATATATACCCTAAGTACATTCATTCTCAAAATAGTGCAGGGCTAACATATAAATGTGATTTCTGTAATCTAGTTAGGATAGGATTAGTTATCTATGGAGAAAAACCCTATGAAGATTTTCCAGTAGAACTAGATAATATTATGTATATAAAAGCAAAATTGATATCTATAAAAAATTTAAAAAAAGGCGAAAAAGTATCATATACAGGAAGTTTCACTGCAGATAAAAATATGAAAATAGGTGTAGTTTCCTTTGGATATGCAGATGGTTTACCAAGACTGTTGTCTAACAAAGGATATTTTTTAATAAATGGAAAAAAAGCAAAAATAATTGGAAATATAACAATGGATATGACTATTGTTGATCTATCAAACATAGATGTAAAAATCGGTGATGAAGTAGTAATAATAGGAAAACAAAAAGATAAAGAAATAAAATTTGCAGATGTAGCAAAATTGGCACAAACTATTCCTTATGAAATTATGTGTGGAATTTCAAAAAGAGTAAGGAGAATAGAAATAAAAAATGGGAAATAGAAATTTATCAATACTTGTTGTTGATGATGAGGAAAATATAAAACAACTCCTAAATGATATTTTAGAAGATGAAGGATACTTTGTAGAAGTTTCATCATCTGTACAAGAAACAAAAGAAAAACTAAAAGAAAAAGATTTTGATATAGTTTTCTTAGATGTATGGCTACCTGATGGAGAAGGAACTTCAGTTATAGAATACATAAAAAAACTTTCTCCCCACACAAAAATAATAATGATTTCAGGACATGCAAATATACCTATTGCGGTAAAAGCATTAAAACTTGGGGCTTATGACTTTTTAGAAAAACCCTTATCAACAGAAGCAATTATTGCAGTCTTAGACAAAGCAGAAGAAGAAATCAAAAAAGAATTAGAGTTTGAGTTTTTAAAACAAAAACAAGAAAGTGATATTGAAATAATTGGAAACAGTCTACCAATACAAAAACTAAAAAGACAGATAGAAAAGGTAGCAAAAACAAATGCTTGGGTTTTAATACTTGGAGAAAATGGAACAGGTAAGGAACTTGTAGCAAAATCCATACATTACCTTTCAGATAGAGCAGATAAACCTTTTGTAGACATAAATTGTGCTGCTATACCAGATGAACTTTTTGAAGCAGAACTTTTCGGTTATGAAAAAGGAGCTTTCACAAATGCAGTTTCAAGAAAAGCTGGGAAATTAGAAATTGCAGATGGAGGAACATTATTCTTAGATGAGGTAGCAGACCTTAGCTTAAGAGCACAGGCAAAACTACTTAGAGTTTTAGAAGAAAAAACATTTTCTAGACTAGGAAGTAATCAAAAAATAAAAGTAGACATAAGAATAATTTCAGCAACTAACAAAAATTTAGACGAAGAAATAGCGAAAGGGAATTTTAGACAAGATTTAGCATTTAGGCTTTCTGTTATCCCATTAAAAGTTCCCCCTCTTAGAGAAAGGGGAGAAGATATTATTTTACTTGCAAAACATTTCTTACAAAAATCATGTATAGAAAATAAAATGCCTGTGCCGGAAATTTCAGAAGAGGTAAAAAAAATATTTCTAAAATATCCTTGGCCAGGAAATGTTAGAGAACTAAAAAATCTTATGGAAAGGCTTTGTATTTTTAGCGATAAATTAATAACAATAGATGATTTACCAGAATATATAATTGGTAAAAAACCAAAAAAAACTGCTCTAAGTTTTGGAATAAGACCACTGAAAGAAGTAAAAGAACTAGCAGAGAAGGAAACCATAAAATTAGCTCTAGAAAAATATGGACATAAAAATTTAAAGGAAATAGCAAAAATTTTAGAAGTAGATTTATCTTCTCTATATAGAAAAATAAAACAATATAATTTGGAGGAATAATATGCCTTATGTAAATGTAAAAGTTGCAGGTAAATTATCTAAAGAGCAAAAACAAAAAATAGCAGAAGGAATAACAAAAGTTTTAGAAGAGGTTGCAAATAAGCCACCAGAATCAACCTATATTGTAATAGAAGAAATAGATAGAGAAAACTGGGCAAAAGGAGGAAAACTTTTATCAGATAAATAACAATATTATTGACAAATGAATACTCATTCATTATATTAGAATTCTAATTTTTGAATCTTATGCACTATTTTTTAATAAAAAGGAGGAGTTTTATGGAAAAAGATAAAAAAAACACAGACGGAGGATGGTTAAATTTAACGCGAATATCTCTACCTGTTAAAGTTTTATTTACTGGATATTTAATCGTTATAGGAATAGGTTTAATGATTGCAGGATTGCAAATACTATTAACCCACGGTATGGCAGACGGTAAATTCGGTATTTCTGTTAAAGATATTGTCTATAGTTATTATGGAAATAGAGAAGGATCTAAGTTAGAAAAAGCATTAAATGGTTCCATGAAACAGTATGCAACACCAGAAGAAAGAGCCATCTTGATAGAATGGGTTAGAAAAGGGGCACCTGATGATGAATATGAAACAAAAGTAAAACCAATTATTCAGAATAACTGTTCAAAGTGCCATGGAGTAATACCGTCTATACCTAACTTAACAAAAAAAGAAGTTTTAAAAGAACTTGCTAAAGTTGATACAGGAGCTACTATTGGACAATTAACAAGATTATCTCATATTCACCTGTTTGGAATGGCATTTATATTTATGTTTTTAGGATTTATATTCTCATTTGCTGTTGGGGTAAACAAAATTATAAAATCTATTCTTATTTTTACACCATTTGCTTTCCAACTTATAGATATCACAGCATGGTGGCTTACTAAGATATGGCCAAATTTTGCATATTTTGTAATAATTGGAGGTTTTGGATACTTCACAGCTTCTACTTTAATGATACTTATATCACTTTACCAGATGTGGATAATGAAACCTAGGGACGAAAACGCGTGGAGAAGCTAATAGAACAAGCTAGAAAAGCTATAAAAGAAGCAGATGCAATTTTAATAACAGCTGGAGCTGGTATGGGAGTCGACTCAGGGCTCCCAGATTTTAGAGGTTCAGAAGGGTTTTGGCGTGCTTATCCAATTGCAAAAAAATTAGGTCTAAGATTTGAAGAGCTTGCAAATCCAAGATGGTTTAGAGAAGACCCTGAACTTGCTTGGGCATTTTACGGACATAGACTGAAGACATATAGAGAAACAAATCCTCATGAAGGATTTTATATACTAAAAAAGCTTGGTGAGCTAAAAAATAATGATTATTTCGTTTTTACCTCAAATGTAGATGGGCAGTTCCAAAAGGCAGGCTATCCTGAAGATAAAATTGTAGAAATACATGGAAGTATACATCATTTACAATGTACTTTTCCTTGCTGTGATGATATATGGTCTGCTAAAGGTATAGAAATAAAAATTGATGAAGAAAAGTTTAGAGCAATTTCACCTCTTCCTAGATGTAAACACTGTGGAAGATTAGCAAGACCAAATATATTAATGTTTAATGATTTCCACTGGGTTCCTATCAGAACAGAAAGCCAAGAATTTAGATTAAGGGTTTGGCTTAACAGTGTAATAAGAAAAAATAAAAAACTTGCAATAATAGAAATTGGGGCAGGAACAGCAGTTCCAACAGTTAGATATTTTTCAGAGAGAACTGCTAGAGAAACTAAAGGAACTTTAATAAGAATAAATCCAAAAGATTATCAAGTTCCAGAAGGACATATAGGCATTCCTTTAAAGGGACTTGAAGGTATAAAGGAAATAACAAGGGATATCATTTAATTTACAAAAATTTTACTCTTGACATTTATATTTAGGTTGTATATATTATTATCCGCTTTTTTGTAGAAAGGTTTTGCGGATAAAATTCCGCAAAAAAGTGTTGAAAAATCGAATAAGAAATGTTATTATAAATATCCCTTGGGCGGTTAGCTCAGTTGGCCAGAGCACCTCCCTTACAAGGAGGGGGTCAGAGGTTCGAATCCTCTACCGCCCACTAAAAATGGAGCCGTAGTTCAGCCTGGCCCAGAACGCTGGCCTGTCACGCCAGAGGTCGCGGGTTCGAATCCCGTCGGCTCCGCCATTTATTTATCAAAACGAGATTGTAATGAATAGAAAAAGAACAAAACAGGACTACATAGTTCATAATGTAGATGCAACATTCGAAGTTTTATTTTTGCTTGCAAAAAAACCTAACTTAACTTTTGAAGAAATATTATCTAATTTCAGCATCTCCAAAAATCAACTTCAAAAAATACTGTCCATCTTAACAGTTCGTGGTTATGTAGAGTATAATAAGAAGAAAAAAACATATTCTTTAGGAATAAAAAATTTTGAACTTGGATATTCCTATTTATCTCATGTTGAGATTAGAGAGCAAGCAAGACCTTATTTACAATATCTTGGAGATAATATAAAAGAAAACGTTTATTTAGCCGTTAGAAGCGGTTGGGAAATTGTTTACATTGATGCTTATGAAGTAGATAGACCAGTTATGGTTAAATCTAGAGTTGGAAAACTCCTTCCTATGTATGCATCTGCATCTGGTAAGGTTCATCTTGCATTTATGGAAGAAAATGAACTAGATGAATTTTTTGAATCCATAGAATTAAAGCCTTTTACAGAGAAAACAATAACAGATGAAGAAACTTTAAGGGAACATTTAAAGAAAGTAAAAAAAGAAGGATACGCTATAGATGACGAAGAATGGGAAAAGGAAGTTAGATGCTTATCTGTTCCTGTTTTTGATTATAAAGGAGAAGTTGCAGCTGCTATAACTCTGTCAGGACCTTCTTTTAGAATACCTTATAATAGATTGATAGAGCTAAAGGATATTTTCTTAGAAAAATCTAAAGAATTATCTGAAAGATTAGGGTATAGTGAAGAATGGAAAGTAAGTTAATAGAATATACAAAAAAGCTTGTGGAAATACCTTCTGTTATTGGCAATGAGAAACAAATTGCTGATTTTGTTGAAAGTTTTTTAGTTAATTTTTATAAAAAGGAAAATATAATAAGACATAACAATTCAATTATCGCTTTTGATAATATAAATCCTTCAAAAAAAACTATAGCTTTAATAGGACATCTTGATACAGTTCCAGGGGAAAATGAATATACAGGACAAGTTATAGATGGAAAGATTTTTGGTCTTGGTGCTAGTGATATGAAATCAGGATTAGCAGTCATGATGGCTCTTATAGAATATTTTTCAAACAGAGAGAAAAGATTTAATACCATATATATCTTTTACGAAAAAGAAGAAGGGCCATATATAGATAATGGATTAGAACCTCTTTTGAAAAATTTTGATATTATACAAAAGACTGATTTGGCTTTTGCATTAGAACCTACTGATAATAGAGTGCAGGTTGGTTGTTTAGGAACTATGCATGCATCTATTATCTTTGAAGGTAAAAGGGCACATTCAGCAAGACCTTGGCAAGGTGAAAACGCTATACATAAATCAGTAAATTTTTTAAAAAGACTGGCAAATTTTGGTGTGAAAGAGTATGAATTTGAAGGTATGAAATTTTATGAGGTAATGAATGCAACTATGGTTGACTTTTCTGGAGGGAGAAATATAATACCTGATAAATTTGTAGTAAATGTTAACTATAGATTTGCCCCTGGAAAAACAATAGAAGAAGCTAAACAAGATATCCTCAAAATTGTTGATGGAGAAGCTAAAGTAGAATTTACAGACCTTTGCCCATCAGGTAGAGTTTGTTTAGATAATGTTATATTAAAAGAGTTTGTAAATAGCTTTGGTCTTACTGTTGAGGCTAAACAGGCATGGACTGATGTTGCAAGGCTTTCTTTATATGGTATTGACGCTGTTAATTTTGGGCCAGGGAATGCTTCACAGGCTCATCAGAAGAATGAATATGTAGAAATAAAAAATATAATTGACAACTTTAATATATTTAGAAATTTTTTAGGAAATTAAGTTTTTTTATATCTGGGGGAAGGGAATAAACATTAAGGTAAATTATTATGTATAAGTCTAGATTTATATATAGATTTATTTTCTTTATAGTAGGTGCTTTAACTTTTTCTTTCATAGTTTTATTTTCTTACGAGTTCTTTTCTATATTAAAAATAAAAGACAAAGAACTTCAAGAAAAATATGAAAATAATAAGAAATCGTTAAGTTTAATAAAAGAAGAACAGAGAAAATTAATATACTCTATGGCTTTCTTGATTGCTTCTCAAGAAGAAATTCTTAAAGAGGTAAATAATAACAATAAAACTAAGTTATATTACTTATTGAAAGATAAATGGGATGTCCTAAAGAGAGAATTTAAAATTTCAGAACTTCATATAGTAGACAAAAATGGAAAATCAATAATCAGTTTTACAAATACAATATTTGGGGACATACAAGATTTAAAAGATAATTATCTTTTAGACCTTAGATTTGATGTAAAAAAATCATTAGAAACAGGAAAACCTATTTCTTCTTTATTTGTTTGCAAATATTTTTATGGTATAAGGTACATATATCCTCTACAATATAAAGATAAAATAGTCGGTGCTTTGTCAATAGGAAAAAGTTTAGACACATTTTTACCTATCTTAAAGAAACACTTAAACAAAGAAGCATTTTTAATTATTAATAAAGACAGTTTAAAAAATAAACTGCTTCCAGAAATATTTTCTTATTTTAATAAAAATTATAAAGATCTTAACAACTTTCTTATTATAGGTAGATTAGACCCAATTTTTATAGAAGATTTGAAATTGGCATTCAAAGAAATAAGTACTGATAAATATCACACTCCCATAAAGTATGGGGATACTAGCTTTTTACTTTCTCTATATCCTATTAAAGATTATGAAGGGAAAAATATTGGCTTTGTAGCAATTCTTGAGGATGTAAGTTTAATTTTTGATAATTTTTATAAGAGCGTATTTTCAATGCTAGCATTTTATCTTGTAATGTTGATTTCTTTAATCGTAATAATTTTCCTTGTTGGAGGAAATTTGGAAAATAGGATAAAAGAAATAATACATATAACAGAAAACATATCTAATAAAAATTTCTCCGTTTTAGAAAAATATTCAACTATGGTAGATGAAAAACTTAAAAAAGATTTTACAATTCTTGATGAAATAGACTTTCTGAAACTTCACATACTAAAAACAGGAGAAGAACTAAAAGATTTCATAGAAAGCCTAAATACAAAAATAAAAAAATACGCAAAAGATAGTTTAATTGACCCATTAACAAAAGTTTTAAATAGAAGGGCATTATCTAAGATTATAGAAAATGTGTTTGACACCTCAAAATTGAAAAAAGTTCCTATATCTGTAATTTTAATGGATATAGACTATTTTAAAAAAATCAATGATACATACGGTCATGACATCGGAGATATTGTTTTAAAAGATTTTGCGGAAACGGTAAAAGATATAATAAGTAAAAGAGATTACCTTATCAGGTTAGGTGGTGAGGAATTTGCTGTTATTTTACCTGGAGCTAACTTAGAAAAAGCAAGAGAAATAGCAGAAAAAATCAGAAAAGCTATTGAAAGTAGAAGTGTTAATATAGAGGGAAAAAATATAAAATATACAGTTAGCATAGGGGTTGAAGAAGCTAAAGAAGAAGACAAAAATATATATGAAATCATTATAAGAGCGGATAAAAAATTATATGAGGCAAAAAAGACGGGAAGAAACAAAGTAGTTGCTTAACAGTTTTCAGCTATTTCAACTGCTTTTATTAATGCTTTAGCTTTATTAACTGTTTCTTCATACTCTTTTTCAGGAACAGAGTCTGCAACAATTCCTGCTCCTGCTTGTATGTGGATATTTTCCCCTTCTATTACTGCAGTTCTTATTGCTATAGCAGTATCTAAATTACCATCAAAGGATATATATCCAACTGCTCCTGCATAAATTCCTCTTTTATCAGGTTCCAACTCCTCAATTATTTGCATAGCTCTAACCTTTGGAGCTCCACTAACAGTTCCAACAGGGAAAACGGATATTAAAACATCTAAAGCAGATATATCATCTCTAATTTCTCCTGAAACATCAGAAACTATATGCATTACATGGGAATAATTTTCCACATACATAAAATTATCAACCTTCACAGTTTGAGGTTTAGAAACTTTTCCAACATCATTCCTAGCTAAATCCACAAGCATTAAATGTTCTGCTTTTTCTTTTTCATCAGAAAGTAAGTTTTGTTTTAAAGCTTCATCTTCCTCCTTAGTTTTTCCTCTTGGTCTTGTCCCTGCTATTGGTTTTGTAAATATCTTTCCATCTTTAACAGAAACAAGAATTTCCGGAGAAGAACCTATAAGTTTTATATCCTGCAAATCTAAGTAAAACAAATATGGAGAAGGGTTTATAACTCTAACAGCCCTATAAATATCTATAGGATCTGCCTCTAGTTTTTTGGAAAATCTTTGGGATAAAACTACTTGAATAATATCTCCTTCCCTTATATATTCTTTTGCTTTTTTAACTGCCTCTAAAAAATCCTCTTTTGTAAAATTAGATTTCCACTTTTCTAATGATACAGACTGTAATTTTTTAGGTTGTATCCTTTTCAATGAATAATCTTTAGATAATTTACTTTCTATAGCTTCTATTCTTTCTATAGATTTTTTATATTCTTCTTCTGGATTTTTTGTTTCATCTAAAATTGCAGATACTATAATTTTTATCTTATTGTTCAAATTATCAAAAACTATAACTTCATCACTTAAAAATAAGAAAATATCAGGAAGTTCTAAAATATCAGGATTTTCATCAGGAATAGGCTCATAAAACTTAATCACATCATAACCTATGTATCCAACTAAACCTCCCCAAAATGGAGGTAAATCTTCAAATTTTACAGGTTTAAAATTTCTAACGATGTTTTTAATCTCGTCTAAGGGTTTATTGTGCTTTATTACCTTTGTTTTTCCAAGGTTATACTTTATTGTATAATTTCCTTTTGTTTTTATATAAACAGCTTTAGAAGAACCTATAAATGAATACCTACCTTTATTTTCCCCTTTCTCAACACTTTCAAATAGAAATGAAAATCTCTCTGGAGACTTCGTTTTTAAAAACACAGATAATGGAGTATCTATGTCTAAAACAATTTCCTTGTAAATAGGAATAACATTGAAATCTTTTGATAATTTTTTAAATTCCTCTAAAGAAATATTTAGAGACATTTTATCTCCAACTTTTTTAAAAAAATTATACAGGAATTAATGCTAGAATTTCTATTTCTTTACTGTCTGGTGTAATAAGGATATAGTTTCTATTCCCACTAGATATTTTTTTTATATCTATTTTTTTAAATAAAATTGGATTTCTATCATTTAATTCTTCCAAGGTATAAAGCCAATCTATATAACAATCATCTTTTATACGGGATAAGATTTTTGATATTATTTTTATCCCTTCCTCCGCCTCTACCCTAAAGATTATATGAAAGTTTTCTTCATCATAGTGGTATATTTTAAGCATACATTTATTTTAGCAAAAAAATAGGGGAGGAAAACTCCCCTTTATTTACATATTACTCAATAGTAACTTTTACTTCTTTTTCTGCAGTTGCTTTTGGAATAGTTAGTTTTAAGATACCATCTTTGATTTCAGCTTTTGCCTCTTCTGCTTTCACTTCAACTGGTAAAGGAATTACTCTTTCAAATGTTCCGTAAAATCTTTCGCTTCTGTAGTAATTTTCTTCTTTCTTCTCTTCCTCTTTCTTAACTTCTCCTTTTATAACTACTGCTTTTCACTTCTATATCATCTTTTTTAGCTCCTGGTATTTCAGCTTCAATAATTATGTTGTTGTCTTTCTCATATACATCTACTCTTGGAGCCCATACTTGAACTTCTGCAGGAACCTGCTTCATAACAGGCATAACTTCTCCAATTAACTTATTTAACTCATTTTCTATTCTTGCAATTTCTCTAAATGGATTCCAGATTCCTCCTACAAAAGTTGGTAGATTTCTTCTCTCCATTTTTCTAACCTCCCTCTTTTAAATTTGTTAATTGGAGAAGTTATGCCTGTTATGAAGCAGGTTCCTGCAGAAGTTCAAGTATGGGCTCCAAGAGTAGATGTATATGAGAAAGACAACAACATAATTATTGAAGCTGAAATACCAGGAGCTAAAAAAGATGATATAGAAGTGAAAA